>JBBRUA010000049.1:0-13227 GCA_038248245.1 Pyrinomonadales bacterium
GCCTTGCGAAAAACGATCTTGCCTTTATGCCCGATCAGCACGACCGCACCGGGAAGTTTTTTAGCAGCAATATCAGCCTCGACCAAAGCGTCTATCTTATTCAGGTTCGCCGCATTCATCCCCACCGTCTGCGGGAGAGCGACCGGGAGTCCTTGCGAGTATGAAGGAATGTTTAACGCAAAGACGCAAAGCAGCAAAGACGCCATGGAAGAAACAAAGACTCCATTAAAAACGTTTGCACCTTTGCACCTTTGCACCTTTGCGTTAAAAGATTTGATGTTCATTTTCTAGCCTTCAACTCCTTTTCACGTTCGACAAAACTCTCTTTGCACAACTTCACGAATTCTTTTGCGATCGGCGAGAAATATCCGCCTCTCAGCCTTGCAAGGCCGAGTTCCCAGTTGATCTCGGCTCCCTCGATGAGCCACGAGACTAGGCGGCCATCGCGGATCTCGTCGGCGATGGTTTTCGCACCGGCGATTCCGACGCCGAGGTTATTCTCGACCATTTGATTAATCGCTTCTTGCCGCGACAATTCCATAACGATGTTCGGCCGGACGTTGGCGGCGTGAAAGAAATCGTCGATCATCCGCCGCGTGTTGCCGCCGCGTTCGCCAAGGATGAGTTTCTCGCCTGCAAGTGCTGCGGCGCTAATGTATTTCTCATTCGCGAGTGGATGTTTAGGATGAGCGATCGCGATCATTTCGTCGCTGAACAGCAGATCGGTCTGAATATTTGGGGCATCGACCGGAAACGAAACGAACGCAATATCGATCTCGCCATGCTGTATCTTTTCGATCAAAGCCTGACTCGGCCCGGATATAACACCGAGCTCGGAATTCGGAAACCGATCACGCAAACCTTTCAGAATTTTCGGCAATTGCTGCGTCGCGAAGAGCGAAGATGCCGATCCGATACGCAAACGCCCATGCTCGACGCCGCCAAGCTCGGCGATCTCCGCCAAAGCAGTATCGTGTTCGCGAAGAATCCGCCGGGCACGTCCGATCAGGTGTTCGCCCGCTTCGGTCACGATCACACGACGCGGCGTGCGGACAAATAACTGCAGGCCGACCTCATCCTCGAGCTGTTTGATCTGCATCGATATCGCCGCCTGTGTAACGTTGACGCGCCTGGCCCCAGCAGTAAATGTTTTTGCCTCGGCGATCGCCAAAAACGCTTTGAGCTGTCTGATTTCCATAAACTTTTTAAGAACCCGAAGATACCAATTAGATTAGCTTATTGAATACATAAAATCCGTTAAATTTGATTATATGTCAAGTTTGTCCAAGAATGGATTTGTATTTTTTCTATTTCAAACGCTCAGCGATGCCAAAAGATGCCATAAAAAGTAGCCGCAAACGCAAGTTTTTTCAGCTGTTTCTTGGCGTTGACGGCGGAGGGACGAAGACGAGCGTTTCGTTGATGAATGATTCCGGCGAGGTCGTCTCAACCGGCATCGGCGGCCCGTCCAATCCGCTTCGGGTTGGTGTAGAGACCGCAGTCGCTAATATTACAAAGGCTTTCAATGAAGCGTGCGACGCCGGCGGGTTTTCTCGCGGAGACATCGGCGGCGCCACATTAGGCCTCGCGGGCGTCCGCCGTTCCGACATTCGCGAACGCGTCCGTGAGAGCTTTGCGACCAGGTCGGGCGTTAAGAAAATTCTAGTCACCACCGACGCCGAGATCGCACTTTACGGCACAACGTTCGGCAAAGCCGGGCTCGTCGTTATCGCCGGAACCGGTTCGATCTGTCTGGGAACGAACAACGCGGGTGAAAAAGCGATTGCTGGCGGTTGGGGACCGATCGCCGGGGATGAAGGCGGCGGCCGAGGCATCGCCGAGCAGGCTTTGCACAGCGATGCGAAGGCATCGGATGGACGAGGCGAACCAACACTCCTCTCCGCCCGTGCGGGAGAATACTTTCGTGCATCGACGCCGGAAAATCTGATCGGAGCTATTTATGCACCCCAGATCGATAACAGCCGCATCGCAGGTTTCGCCCGTATGGTCGTGGAGGCCGCTCAGGAAGGTGATAAGATCGCTCTCGAAATAATCGACGACGCCGGCCGCGAACTCGGCTCCGCAGCCGCAGCCGTTATCAAAAAGCTTGGGCTCAAGAGAAACAAGTTCCCTGTCGGCTGCGTCGGTAGTATCTTCAAAGCCGGCGAACTTTTAACGAAACCGATGCTATCCACGATCCACTCCGCCGCATCAAAGGCATATCTCGTCACCCCGGAAATGCCCCCGTCACAGGCCGCGGCGATGATGGCGATGAATAGTCAGAACCACCTGCGGTAGCGGGTGGTCAAATTTTATGAGTTTACCCGTTACCGAACAGGATAATCTTTCCACAGCCGAGATCGATAGAGTTTCGACTTTGGATGCCGTTCGGCTGATCAACGCTGAGGATAAAAAGGTAGCGGAGGCCGTTGAAAAGGTCTTGCCCGAGATCGCGGCGACGATTGACAAGGTGATCGAACGTTTACAAAACGGCGGACGGCTTTTTTATGTTGGGACAGGTACTAGCGGACGCCTCGGCGTGCTTGACGCGAGTGAGATCCCGCCGACGTTTGGCGTTGGTTACGATCTGGTGCAAGGCGTGATCGCCGGCGGTTACGACGCACTTTACAAAGCGAGCGAATCGAGCGAAGATAACCGCGAAGCCGGATGCGAAGATCTCAAAACACGCGGCATTACGGGAAAAGATTGTGTGATCGGACTCGCCGCTTCGGGTCGGACGCCGTACACAATCGGTGCGGTTCAGTACGCGAGAGAAATTGGCTGCTTCACGGCGTGCATCGCGTGCGTTCCCGATTCCGCCATCACGAAAGAAGTCGATGTCGCAATAGTTCCCGTCGTCGGCCCCGAAGCAATTACCGGCTCGACCCGAATGAAATCCGGCACTGCGCAAAAGCTAGTGCTAAATACGATCTCAACCGTCGCGATGATCCGCCTCGGCTATGTGAAAGGTAATCGAATGACGAATGTTCGGGCCGGCAACGAAAAACTTCGTGAGCGTGCGGTGCGTATCTTAATGGCCGAAACGGGCATAACTGATCCTGTAAAAGCTGAAAGATTGTTACAGGACACAAACTTTTCTGTCGAGATAGCGATTGAAAAAGAAGGACGACGATGATGTTGAGATATTGTAAAAATAATTTTTTCGGGGCTGTGACTATAGCTTTACCTCTTTTCGCCGTGATCGTTTTGAGCTCTTGTTCAATGATGGCGAAAGGTTCGGATGACGACGATTGCGGCTTTTCGGCTTATTACGTCGCAGCTCCAGACGGCGATACGGTCGACATCATTTTTTCTCGTGTCATGGCCGAGGAAAGAAATGGTCGAACGAATTGCGGCTTTGGGTATGTCAAAACGAAGGTTGATCAGGCTCAGATCGACGGCCGGGTTTTGCCTGAGCAAAAGCGAGATCGCGACTATATTTACACTGCCCCGAGCGGCTTTGATCCTCGCAAAAATACCATTTTGATAAAGGTTGGCGATCGTCTCTATACCTCCGATCTCGCTACGGTTAGACAAACTGATAAAAACGTTTATATATCCTTAAAGTCTAAAAACTGACTGACCTACTCAAATGCAAACACTCGACCTCATCATCATCTTCGGCTACCTGATTGGCATCACGGTTTTCGGCATCATGTTTTCTGGTAAGCAGGAGACAACGGCGGACTATTTTGTCGGCGGGCGAAACGTGCCGTGGTGGGCGATCGCGATGTCGATCGTGGCGACTGAGACGAGTACGATCACATTTATATCAGTGCCTGGGATCGCGTTTGCTCGAAACGGCAACTTCCAGTTTTTGCAGCTTGTTTTCGGGTACATGCTCGGTCGGGTGGTGATCTCGTTGATCTTCATTCCGATGTATTTCAAGGGCGATCTGCAGACGGTTTATCAACTGCTCGGCGAACGCTTCGGGAATAAGGTCAAGATGCTCGCCTCGGGTCTGTTCGTCGTAATGCGAAATATCGCCGACGGCATCCGGCTTTTGCTCACCGCGATCGTCCTTGCGGCAGTTTACACGGCGTTTGTGCCGGGAACCGATTCGACTCTGGTTATCGTCGCTTCGATCGTTTTGCTTGGCGTCGTGATGATCGTTTTCACGTTTTACGGCGGGATGGAAGCCGTGATCTGGATCGAGGTCGTACAACTCGTGATCTACATCGTCGGTGCAGTTGCCGCGGCGGTCGTGATCGCAAATCAGATCGAGGGAGGTTTCGCCGGAGCGATCGAGCTTGGACGGCAATTCGACAAGTTCGATGTCTTCGATTTTACTTGGGACTTCACCAAAACCTACACATTCTGGGCTGGACTTATCGGCGGTTGCTTCCTGACGATGTCGACGCACGGGACCGATCAATATCTCGTTCAGCGATATCTCTGCACCGATAAACCGAGCCATGCCTCTTTTGCATTGCTCTCGAGCGGAGCGGTTGTCCTAGGACAGTTCATCGGATTCTTGTTCATCGGAGTACTGCTTTTTGCATTCTATGCACCCTATAATCTTGCCGACTACGCTCAAGCTGGTGTCGCAGGTTCGGGTATTCCGTCGCAGTTGCCATTTAGCGGCGGAGATAAGGTTTTTCCGGATTTCATAACGAAGTCAATGCCGAGCGGCATTTCAGGTCTCGTCGTGGCCGCGATATTTGCTGCCGCTCTGTCGAGCTCGCTGAATTCGATCGCCGCAACGTTCGTTAACGACCTGTACAAACCGTTCAAAAAGAAGGCTGATGATAAGCACCTCTTAAAAGTCTCGTATATTTTGACGCTTGTTTTCGGAGTAGTACAGATCGTTGTCGCACTTGTCGTGATGCGTCAGGAACGCTCGGCTCTCGATCAGGCTTTGTCGATCGCTTCGCTATTTAACGGGCCGGTTCTCGGCGTTTTCCTCGTCGGCACGTTTATTAAACGCGCGACCGAGATCCCGGCGCTCATTGGCATGCTCGTCAGTATCGCGTTGATGTTCTATATTCGATTTGCGACACCGATAGCGTTCCCCTGGTACGTTCTCATTGGCAGCGTCACTACGTTCACCGTTGCCTGGATCGCAACACAGGTATTATCAAAAAAGAAAAATGAAATTTCTAATTAGTATTTTTACCGTTTTATTATTACTGACCGCATCGATACCGCTGGTCAATGCCCGAGGCCCAAAGCCCGAAGCGGCGTTGTGGCCCTCAAAGAAGGCTTGGGACTTTGCGGCCAAACAGGTTAAAAAAATGTCCGTTGAGGAAAAGGTCGGCCAGCTCGTACACGTCGGCATTAATGCCCGTTTCGCTAATCAGGAAAGTCCGTTTTTCAAAGACATCCAGCGTCACGTCGTCGAAAATAAGATCGGCGGGATCATCTTTTTCGGGGCACCGATCTACGAAACGACCATTTTGGCCAACCGCATGCAGGCACTCGCGAAAATGCCGATGCTCATGTCGCTTGATGCCGAGACCGGGATCGGAATGCGATTCGAAGACGCGACGAACTTTCCATGGGCGATGGCCGTCGCCGCTACGGGAAATCCCGAATTCGCCCGCCGCATGGGCGTCATCACCGGCCGCGAAGCTCGTGCGATCGGCATCCAGCACGTTTACGCTCCTGTTCTCGATGTTAATAATAACGCCGCCAATCCGGTGATAAATGTCCGCAGTTTTGGTGAAGATCCGGATGACGTTGCCAAATACGGCATCGCTTTCGCTCAGGGCGTCCAGAGCCAGCGAACTCTCGCGACAGCCAAACATTTTCCCGGCCACGGTGACACGAACATCGATTCGCACCGAGGCCTGCCGATCATCGATCATTCCCGCGAGAGCATGGAAAAGACCGAACTCGTTCCGTTCCGCAAAGCCGTCGCCGCAGGAATATCGTCTATCATGATCGCCCACATTGCCTTGCCGCAGATCGACGGCGAAGAGATCAAGCCGCTCAAGGAATATCTCGGCGGTGACGCCGAAGCAGGTTCAGAGATCGTCAGCCAGAAAGCGACCGTTCCGGCAACGCTTTCTGTTAAGGTTCAGACCGATATTCTGCGAAAGGACATGGGTTTCAAAGGTCTCATCGTCTCGGACGCGATGAGCATGAGCGGCCTAACGCTTTATTTTAATCAAGAGGAAGCCGGTGTTCGGGCATTTCTTGCGGGAACCGATATTCTCGAAAAACCGTCTGACGTCGACGCAATGATCCGCGGAATCGTCGCCGCCGTAAAAAGTGGGCGTATCTCGATGGAAAAACTGGACGAATCGGTCACCCGCCAGCTCGCCTGGAAACACGAACTTGGACTTTTCTCGAATCGCATCACACCGATCGATCAGATCGACCGTCTCGTTTCAGGAGCTGACAGTACGATTCTCAGCGATGAGATAGCAACCAAGGCGATCACGCTGGTTCGCAACGAAGCCGGTGCATTACCGATCGACCCAAGTAAAAAGATTGCCGTCCTCGGGATCTCAAACGGCTTCGACGGACCGCTAACAATGAGCAGTTTAGTAGGCACACTTAGATCCGGCGGACTTCGATTCACTCCGGCTTATTTGCAGGAGAACACGGTCAACGAACAGGTCGCTGCGGCCCAAAAAGCCGTCAACGAAGCCGACACGGTCATCGTCGGGCTTTATGGACGAGTCCGCTCCGGTGCAAAAAACAGCGTCGGCATACCCGAAAATGGAGCTAAAGTATTAAAAGATCTTTTAGCGTCGGGCAAACAAGTGATCGGTATCAGCTTCGGCAATCCCTACATTTTAAGCAGTTTCCCCGGGATGAAGACCTATCTCGTTGCTTACGGCGATATGTCGAGCCTTCAGCGAGCTTCCGCTCGTGCGATCACCGGAAAGCAAGACATTACCGGACGCCTTCCGATCACTCTGCCGAATCTACATCCGCGTGGTACCGGCATTCAGGTAAACTTGAATAAAAAGAATTAGCCGCAAATGGACGCGGATAGACACCGATTTAATCGGTGTCTATCCGCGTCTATTTTGGGTAAGTTATTAGAAAGATATGAATCAACCTTGGGAGATCGAAAATTTTCTCGACATTCGCGAAGGCCAACTACAGATCGATGCCGTTTCTGCGCTTGATCTCGCTCGCGAACATTCGACACCGCTTTTCGTCTTTAGCGAATCCCGCATCAAGCACAATATCGCCCGTATCCAAAAAGCCCAAACCGTTATTAACTGTCCGCTGAAGGTTTGCTACGCCGCCAAAGCCATGTCAACGATGGCGATTCTGCGAACCGTAAAAGATGCTGGCTGCGACATCGAGGTCAATTCCGGCGGCGAACTCTGGAAGGCCCTCGAAATCGGATTCCGCGGCGATCAGATCATTTTTAACGGCACGAGCAAAGAGGTTTGGGAGATCGAGAATGCTATAAACGCTGACATTTACGCCATACAAGTAGATTCGCTCTACGAGTTGTCGCTCATCGAACAGACAGCCAAACTCCTCGGGAAACGTGCCAGTGTTAGCCTCCGGCTAGTCCCCGAGATCGAAACGAACACTCATTCGGGCCTTCAAACCGCGTTGCTCACTTCGAAATTCGGCATGATGCCTGAGGAAGCATTCGCAGCGTTTCGCCAGTACAAAAATTCGCCGCATGTCGACATGTGCGGCATTCACCTGCACATCGGCTCGCAAAATCCGGACGCGTCACCTTATTCCGAAGCGTTCACAATGCTTTTCGAAACGCTGCGTCAGATTTACAACGAAACTGGAATAAAGCTAAAACATATCAATCTCGGCGGCGGTTTTCCGGTAAAATATCTGAAAGGTGATGCGGATGACACAGAATTCTCTGCCGAGCAGCAGGCGATGTTCAACGCCGATTTCGAGCCCTCCGACGCGATCGCCGCTGCATGGTCTACAGTCGAAAACGCTGCGGAAAAGGCTGGAGCCGAATCACTTCTAGCCGGCCTTACACTTCTTCTCGAACCCGGCCGTAGCATAATTTCCGATGCCGCGATCTGCCTAACTACGGTCCGCAATGCCAAAAGCCGACCGGTCCTCGACTCATCTTCAACTGATAACCGACAACCGACAACCGATAATTGGTTACTGACCGATGCCGGATTCAACATTCTGCTGTCGATGGAAACATATAAGTGGTACTACCACCTGATCTCGGCTGAACGAACCGCCGAGCCGCATGTTTTCAAATATAAATTGGCAGGCCCACTCTGTGACGGCGGCGACGTCTATTTCGACATCGAAGGCCAAAATCGCCTTCCAGAACACAGGTCACTCCCCGAGAATGTCGAGCCCGGCGAGGTCCTCGCACTGCTAAACTGCGGAGCGTATTCCCTTGCGCAGTCATCCCAATACAACGGCAGATTTCTTCCCGCTGTAATTCTGATCCGTGAGAACGGAAAGCCGGAATTGATACGGAAACGGGATGTATTCAGCGATCTTGTTCCTAATGATGTCTGGTAAATGAATCGATCACCATCCGACTTTTCCGGCCAAGTTTCTCAAGACGGTCATCTCGTCTTCCGATATTTCCATTCCCGATTTCTCGTAGATCTGACTCGACGATGCAAGTGCAGCCGCCAGAGTGCTTTCGTCCCGGATCGCGGCGATCACTTGCAGGTTTTCGAGTGAAACCTGGCGTGCTTTTTCGGGCAAATCGAAGTCAAAATATCGGGCGGCTATCTCGTTGAGAATGTTTGAGCGGGCCGCGGGTTGTGGAATCGTTTCGGCTAGCTCCGAGGCTTCGTCAAGAACTTTGATAGATTCTTCAGTTTCACCCTGTCGGCTTTTTGTGTCGCTAATCGCGAGCAACGCGAGAAGGCGTTTCGAGTCTTCTGGGATGGCATTGACCGCCTGGCGAGCCAGTTCGTCCTCATGCTGGACGGTAAGAATTTGGGCGATCTGCGACAGAGCGCTCATCGTTTCGTCGACGTCTTGATTTTCCTGTGCGATCTCCATCGCTCGATCGGTCTTACCAAATCCCGCAAATTGCGTCGCTATCGTTCCCAATAAAACATTCCGCGAACGGCTGTCCCGCGTCTCCTTTTCACGCTGCGACTTCACGATCGCGCAGGCTTCCTCGAGCGTTTCGATGGCTTCGTCCTTTTCTTCTTTCTTCCAGTATTCACGGGCAAAGCCGAGCAGAGCAGAAGCCATTTGCGTTTTATCGGTTACAAGGTCAAGCGTACTTTCTGCGAGTTCGGAACTATTCGAGTGCAAAAACCCCAACGCACAGCTTCCAAGGAAAAAGTCGCGATGTGTGTTGTCCAGTAGCTCGGCCTGCGTTCGGGCAACATCGTAGGTCGCGACCGCAAGATCGTTTCGTTTAGATTCGACATAGAGATTGCCGATATCACACAGTGAACGGATCTTTTCCTCGTCATGCTCAACCTCGTTTGCGGAGTCGACAGCCTTTTCGAGGGAATCGAGTGCGAGGTCGTGCTCTCCCGCCTCGATGCGTGCGGAAGCAATATTTTGTAGTGCCAACACTCGAGCTCCGGGAAAATCGATCTCGTCGATCGTCGCAAACGCCGCCTGCTCGTCTCCATCGGCCGCCTGTCTCACTGCGATGCCGGCTTGTACAAAATCAGGATGCATCATGTCCGCCGCGATCTCGCGAGCTTTTTCAGAGTTGCCGGTGACAACGGACTTCAAAGCGATCCGCTCTCTGGCCTGAGCACAAAGCCCGTCATCCTCGATCGCATCCGCGAGTTGCAGGGCGTAGTCAACATCATCGATCTCCGCACACTTTTCCGCGACCTCGATCAGCAAACGGTCACGGGAGAATGGATCGTCGAGAGTGTTCGCCAGTTCTGCGGCCAGATCGACGTTGTCCACCGCCAAATATCGCGGTACGATCGCCGACATCGCCTCCGCCCGGCCGTCGCCGCTCTTGATGTTTTCCGCCAAAAACGCCGCACACGCCAGCACGTCATTTTCCGCTTCTTCCCGACTTATAAAATTTTCTGACATAAAATGTGTAAATGGGGAAATGTTAAAAACGTGAAAAAGTGTTTGCAAAAAAAGATAACGAAGACCTTTCCCCTTTTTAGCTCTTTAACGTTTTCACTTTTCAGATGAATACCCGACGGATCGATTCTGGCATCCAATCTCGGAGGTCGGTCGCTATCGCAGCGGCACCAACTTCTCGGAGACGGGCGGCATTGACCGAATTCGTTATGCCAAGAACTTGTAGATCCGCTGCCGTAGCGGCGGCGACTCCTGCCGGAGAATCTTCGATGACCAGGCAATCGCCGTGAACCATCGGAAAATGTCCCTGGGCTGTACGCAAAGCGTCTAGTTGCTCAAATCCCATTCGGTAACATTCCGGATCGGGCTTGCAATTGACCACGTCGTCAGCCGAAATGATCGTTAAAAAATACTTCTTTAGATTGCTTGTTTCCAAAACATGATCGATCTCATGCCGTCTTGCCATGCTGACAAGGCCAAGCGAGAACTCGCGCGACATCTTCTCAATAAAGTTCTCAATACCTTCAAAAAGCGGAAGCCGATCGCCGACCATTTCCTTCCATTTCGCAGATTTTTCTTTAATAACTTCGCCGATCTTATCTTCGGATACCGTTTTCCCCGCCCGTTCGAATTGAGCAGACACAAATCTTCGGTCGTCCATTCCGAGCGATGCGAAATAATTGTCCTCCGTTAGCTCAACATCGTTAGCCTTCAAAATTTCCTGATAGGCCTTCATTTGTATCGACTCGTCATTAATAATGACGCCGTTAAAATCCATTAAAATAGCTTTGATCATAAATATAAATTAGCCCAGATAGCTCTCGTCGAACATATTCCCGCGCCCCAAAATGCCGTTCGGATCGAATGCTTTTTTCAGTTCGGCCATCTCGTTCAAATAACGCTCGCCCATCATTGCCGCCAGGTATTTGCGTTTAAGTTTGCCGATACCGTGTTCCGCCGAAACAGTCCCGCCGAGCATTATCGCCTGAGCCACGCAGCGTCCGTAGATGTGTTTGGCCCGCTCTGCTTCGTTTGCATTTTTGGGGAGTATATTCGCGTGTAAATGACAGTCACCGATGTGGCCGAAAATGACGTAGTCAAGTCCGCTCGAATTTAAAATGTCTTTATAATAACGAAGAAACGACGCAAAATTTCCGTCGGGTACGGCCATGTCCGTTCCGACCTTTCGCTGTTTGTATTTCGTGATCCGCTCATTTACCGAAACCGGAAGGGCGTGGCGAAATTCCCGCATCTTCTCGCGGTCCTGTTCATTCGTCGTAAACCAAGACCGTTCGAGATCGGCGTTGTGCTTCTCAAGTAATTCGTTCCACTGCTCGAGCAACGTGTCTTCGTTTGCCGCAGTGGTTTCCTGCTCAAAAAAGATCGCTCCAACCGCATCTGCAGGCGTTTCCGGAAACTTCTCCGAGATAAATCGCAGTGCCTGACCGTCGAAATACTCGATCAGCGAAGCTCCTATCCTGTCAGAACCGGGACCATTAGCGACTGGCTTCCCGCGCGATTCGAACGAACGCGATCTTGCCTCATCTACAAACGCCAGCAGATCGCTCTCTTTCTCGAAAAATACGATCCCGCTAAAAAATCCTTCAGGTTTAGGAAGCAATTTCAGTTCGATCTCGGTTATTACGCCAAGCGTTCCTTCGCTGCCGATGAAAAGATCGATCGCATCGAGCGGTTCAGCATTGTAAAATCCGCTGACATTCTTGCGAACATCCGGACGCTCATATGTCAGCGGCTTCGTTCTGATCTCGCGACCGCCATTCGTAACCAGCGTTATCGAGCCTTTCGCATCCGCGAAAACCTCGCCCCGGTGGATATCGGCTACGTGACCATCTGCAAATAAAACGCGTAATCGCCGTATAAATTCGCGGGTCGCACCGTACTTAAAACTTCTCGCCCCCGACGCATTTGTCGCAACCGTCCCGCCCATCTGGCAACTCCACTCCGTCGGATCGGGCGGATAAAAAAGTCCTTCCGCGTCCGCCGCCTTCTGCAACTCGGTAAGTATCACGCCCGGTTCAACGACGGCAATTCCTGTGTCTTTATCAATTCTCTTTATCTGATCGAGTTTTTCGAGGGAAATAATATGGCCGCCGAAAGGTATCGCACCGCCGACGGTTCCGGTTCTTGCACCAGAGATAGTTATCGGAATGGCGTTCGCATTTGCATCTCTAAGAATTTCAGCGATCTCGTCGGCCGATGTCGGCACAAATAATTTAGCCGCGTGGCCGCCCGGCATATTACTGGCGTCGGTCAAATAATCGCGAAAATCATCAATTGCCGTCTTAACTTGCATCAATAAAATGTAACCCAAACGGCACCACTTCACCAACACAACCGAGGCCTTAAAGCGAAAACTAAGGAGCGAGGCATCAACCCCGCTCCCCATTAACCGTCTTTTGACTGTTCCTACCGCTACTTACCCACCAACCGCCGGTTTCCCGTCGTCACACACCGAGATCGGCACGGACGACTCTATTTCATCCGGCACAATTAGATGTACTGGATTTCTCTCTCCCGCAGATATTTTAGACGGTCGCGGATCTCCGCAGCCTGCTCGAATTTCATTTCTTTTGCCGCATTTCGCATATCGGCCTCGAGCTGGGAAATGGTTTCTTTGAGTTGTTTTGGCGAATACTCTTCGAACGCGTCGAGATCGAGTGGCACCTTAAAATAGTCCGCCTCATACGCCGTGACGAGTGTCGCGTCGATCGACTTTATAATAGTCGTCGGCGTGATGCCGTGTTCGGTATTGTATTCTTCCTGTATCTTGCGTCGTCGCTCCGTCTCGCTGATCGCGTATGCCATCGATTTCGTAATCTTATCGGCGTAAAGTATGCATCTGCCGCCCGAGTTTCGAGCGGCTCGTCCCATCGTCTGAATAAGCGATCGCTCCGAACGCAGAAAGCCTTCTTTATCGGCGTCGAGAATAGCGACGAGTGAAACCTCAGGCAGATCGAGCCCTTCGCGCAACAGATTTATCCCGACAAGCACGTCGTATTCGCCGCGACGCAGGTCGCGCAAGATCTTGATCCGTTCAAGAGTGTGAATGTCGCTGTGCAAATATCTGACCTTAACACCGACCTCGGAGAAGTACTCGCTAAGATTCTCAGACATTCTTTTGGTAAGCGTCGTCACGAGAACGCGTTCATTTTGTTCAGCCCGCAAGCGGCACTCTTCCAAAAGATCGTCGATCTGGCCTTTCACTGGACGGACCTCGACGACCGGGTCGAGCAAACCGGTCGGCCTGATGATCTGCTCGATCACTTCGCC
>JBBRUA010000050.1:0-13075 GCA_038248245.1 Pyrinomonadales bacterium
ACCGGTTCAGTACAAAGAGCCTGAGCCGGTTTTCACACCTCCGTCAAATTCGCCGTTCGAACAATCGGCGAGCCCTGTAGAATGGACGCCACCTCCGGCACCGGATGCCGGTTGGCAAAATCAGGCAATCGGCTCGAACACTCCATTTCAACCGCCTCCAGGCGGAACTGGAACGCAGAGCAAAGGTCTAGCGATCGGTTCGCTCGTCAGCGGCATACTTAGTTGTCTTTGCTGTGTTTCAATTATTACCGGCCCGATCGCACTTGTGCTTGGGTTTATCGCCAAGAAAAAGATCGCGGAAGACCCGTCGAGCTATACCGGAGACGGCCTTGCCCTCGGCGGTATGATCACGGGCGGCATTGGGACCTTAATAGGACTCGCGGCAATTATTATCCAGATTTTCTTCGGCGGATTAAGTATGTTGGCGCGATAGAGGGTTTTTAGGAGAATATGTCATTAGTATCAGACGTAATTCAATCAACGGTCGCGGTTTTAAAAGGAATGAAAAGAACCATTTCCGAGATACCGAGGGCGAAATGGACCGTGCAGTATCCGGATGTACCGATCACCGTGCAGCCGCGCTACCGCGGCCAGCATCTTCTTCACGTCGATGAGGCAGGCAAGGAAAAATGCGTTGCCTGTTACCTATGTGCGGCGGCATGTCCGTCAGACTGCATCTACATCGAGGCTGAGGACGATGCTCGGCCGTACGCAGAACGTATCGGCCGAGATGAGCGGTATGCGAAGGTTTACAATATCGATTACGGCCGATGCATTTTTTGCGGTTTCTGCGTCGAGGCCTGTCCGAAGGACGCGATCACGCACGGATATAATTTCGAACTCTCGGTTTATAACCGGGCCGATCTTCTAAAGACCAAAGACGACCTCCTGATCACGAAACAAAAACAGTCGAGCAACTATCGCGTTGCTTTGTCGAGCGAGGATGTTGATTCGGAATATAAAGAAGTCTAGGGATAGATTTTACAACTTGCAAATATTGGATCTTGAGATCAGATGAAGTCTTTGCATCTAGAAGAACTTCCTCCGACCCAAAAAGGAAGGCATCACGAGATCAGGGCGAAAGGCCTACGTGAATTTGCAGGGTTGCACAATGATGACGAACCGCTCGATCCTTTCGACCTTGCTCGTCGGGCGAAATTACTTGTCGCGCCATACGATCTTATCGAACCGCTCCTGAGCGATGAGACAAAGAACCATCTTATCGGTGACGGTAAGGGTTCCTGGTCTGGCGGGGCCGCTTCACAGACCTTACCTGACGGCAAAAAACTCATAATTCTTAATCCAACCCACGCTAGAACACGTCAACACGCAACATTGATGGAAGAGATCTGTCATCTTTTCCTAGGCCATAAACCGAGTCGTCTAGCGATCAAAAATAAGGACAGAAACGGTGAAACGATTGCACGCGACTACAACGAAGCGATCGAGGAAGAAGCGTATTCGACCGGAACTGCAGCTCTAGTGCCTTACACCGCTCTTAAGCGAATGATCAACCAGGGTAAAACCGTGAACGAGATCGCGCGGCACTTCAGTGTTAGCCGACCGCTTGTCGAGTTTCGTATTAAGGTGTCCCGGCTCTGGGAATTGTACTCGACCAAAGTGATAAGTGGGTGAACTAGCGTCGACGAATGTCCTACTGATCCCGCGATAATGTATAATCCGATTTAATTACTTCTCCAGAATCATGCAGAGCGATGTTAAAAATCTTTCGACCGTAGATAAGCTTCGGATGTTGCTAGATATTACGAAGACGATCAGCAGATCACTCGATCTGGATGAGGTCTTGAATCTGGTTATGGATACGCTGAGTTCGCTCATACCATACGACGCTGCGGGAATTTACCTGATCGAGTTCAGTCCCGAAGATGCAAGTCCTTATATTTTCAAATCGAAGGTCATACGCGGTTACCAGATAAGTTTCGAATTGATTGAACCGCGGCTTAAGCTCGGCGAAGGATTTCTTGGAACGGTCGCACAGACCGGAAAACCAATAGTTTCCGCAGACGTTAGTCAAGACGAACGATATTTCGCCGCCCGCGAATTGACCCGCTCAGAAATGCTCGCGCCGATCGTTTCGAACGATCGCGTGATCGGCGTTTTCGCCCTCGAAAGCGATAGTCTCGATGCCTATTCGGAGGACGATCTTTCGATTCTGCAACTACTTACGTCTCAGGTCGCGATCATTATCGAAAAAGTGAGACTTCACGAAGAGGTCGTCGAGAAAAAGCGCATTCAGGCCCAACTCGAGATCGCCCGGCAGGTTCAACTCGAGCTTCTGCCAGAACATGATCCCGAAATTGAGAACTTCGATATCAGTGCGTATATTTTTCCGGCCGAAGAAGTTTCAGGCGACTATTATGACTGGGTGAGTGTTTTTGACGATCAGATCGGCATTGTTGTGGCCGACGCGGTCGGGAAGGGAATACCGGCTGCTCTTTTGATGTCATTTCTGCGGGCATCGCTTCGGTCGGCGGTTCAGATTGGTTACGCGCCGCACATTGCTTTTTCAAAAGTAAGCAGTCTACTTCGCGATTCGATCAAGGATAATCAATTTATTACGGGAATTTACGGTCTTCTGGACTCGACGAATAAGACGTTCGTTTTTTCGAATGCGGGACATAATCCGCCGCTGCTAATCAAACCGGACGGCGAATATCGATTTGTCGAATACGGCGATGTGCCGCTCGGCATGTTTGCGGATGCTCATTATCATCAGCATTTTATTCGCTTTGAGCCCGGACAGGTGCTCGTCATCTACACCGACGGCATCACTGAGGCAGCGAATCCGAGCGGAGACGAGTATGGACAAGATCGATTTGCCAAACGCATTTTAGATGGAATTCATCTGCCAGCCAAAAAGTTGATCGACCACGTCCGCAAAGGTGTTGCCGATTTTACCGAGCGCAAGTTTCTCGATGATGACGGAACCTTGTTTATTGTGAAAGCGATATAGAAAGAAGGCCGCCAATTGCTTGGCGGCCTTCTGAGCGTTCATTCAGTTGTTGGAAATTGTGTGTTAATGAGCCGTAAGCGAACAATGAAGGAGATCTCCGCCCGGAACAACGGGGGTTCGGTAGACATCAAAAGTAATCTTTTCATTGCGGGTCGAAAAGGCATAGATGTCGAAACCGTAGGAATCGAGAAAATCGGTCAGCTGCTGTGAGCGATCAAGATATAGCGTCTCGCTGAATCCAAGCTCACTACGTATCTGCAGAAGTCGCTCGATAACTTCGATCGGTGCGAAAGAATAATCCGGATCCTTATAACTTGCCATATAACTGCCTTCTAGGGCACCCCTCCACCGCTCTTCGGCATCTGATTAGAGTACGGTCGAGTAGGAATGGTTGTTTACAAAAGTGAGCTCGAAATGAAAAATAGAAACACTCCGCACCTTCGCAAAAATGTTTGATTTTTCGGCGGGAAGAGCATAGTATTACCTTATGATCCGTACAAATTTAGGAGAAATCATGGCCAAAAAATCTTTAAGTTTTGTTTTTTGTGTTGGGATCGCGATGATGACGGGTTTTTCTGCATTCGCGCAGAGTAGTCGGGTGACATCAGCGGCAGGCGATAAATACGTTATCTCGGCACGGGCAGGCGGCGTTAACTATACGGAAGGAACGGTTACCGTTACTAGAACTAACGGTCGCTCCGGTCAACTGATCAAGGGCGATGAACTCGAGATCGGTGATCGCGTTTCGACCGCAGAAAATGGCCGGATGGAGGTTCTGCTCAATCCTGGATCTTATATGCGGGTCGGTGCGAATACGAATTTTGAACTGAAGACAACTTCGCTGGACGACCTTAAGATCAGGATCGACAGCGGAACCGCAATGTTCGAGGTTTTCGCAGATAATGAGTTTAAGGTGTCGGTCGTTTCGCCGAAAGGACGCGTCACGCTGGTAGAATCGGGCGTTTATCGCATCGATGTTGACAGGAACGGTGGTGCAACGATCTCGGTCTGGGAAGGCCGTGCGGAACTTGGCGATGTCGCGAAAACGGAAGTAAGAAAAGGTCGCGCAGGTGCGATATTTTTGAACACAGCGACAGTAGAAAAGTTTGATCGTGGGGATAAGGACGAACTTGTCGCCTGGAGCAAGGCTCGTGGTAAACAA
Organism: Pyrinomonadales bacterium; assembly: GCA_038248245.1. Taxonomy (GTDB): domain Bacteria; phylum Acidobacteriota; class Blastocatellia; order Pyrinomonadales; family Pyrinomonadaceae; genus OLB17. The sequence continues at coordinate 4,137 of JBBRUA010000050.1, forward strand.
CTCGCAAAAACTTCAGCTTCGCTGAAGAATCGGGCGATTCGCGGTTTATTGATAAATTCTTTCAACAGCGGCCAGTGGGGAATGTATAACTCCTTCGGGCTCTGGGTCTTTGATTCAGCATTCGGCGGTTCGTGTTTCCTTCCTTTCGGCAGAGGTTGGTATTCGCCCTACGGCTACGGCTACGGATTCGGCATCGGCTGGTACAATCTTCCTCCGGTGATCTACTATGCGCCGACAGTGACAAATACGCCGAATATTTACGGGCCAAAAACGCGTACCCGAGCCATTGATACTATGCCCGGCGATAGTAGTTCCATGACCCGCGACCGTGGTGCCCGGCCCCCATTTTCTCAAATGGAAAATAATAGCAATAGCGGAACCCGTGACAATTCGCCGATCCGGAGTATCCCGGATTACAGTACGGACCGTCAGCCATCGAGTGCTCCGGTTTACACGGCTCCTCCGATTGTAATTTATAATGCACCGGCAAACACCGGCTCAAGGCCGCGTTAACTCTAACGATTGTTGAATTGAGGGTAAGAGCGTGAGAAATAAATTCTCACGCTCTCTCTATTTTAAAAGTTGCTTAATCAACGCAGGTAAGGGCGACGCGTCGGGCTTTGCAAGAAACGGCTCGATAATGAGAATGACGGACTGGAATCCATTGAAAAGCGTGTGAAGAATGATACAGGGAAGTAGATTTTTCGATTTTACTCGCAGTGCGGTCAGCGAAACGCTCAACAAGACAAGGAGGAAGATCGTTGAGTAACTCGGATAGTATTGAGGTACATGGACGAGAGCAAAAAGAAAGGTGACAAGGCAGAATGCGGCTGGTACACCGACCGATCGTTGAAAGGCGGAGTACAGGACACCTCGGTAGACTATTTCTTCAACGAGCGGGGCAGTGAATGTTGCCAAAAAAGCGACAATGTAAACCGCGGAACGAGAGCTTCTCAGAATTCTTAAGAGATCGTTGTCCTGCTCCGGGGCGAACGACGAAACCGCTGCGGCGATCGCTAGAAAACCGATAAGTATAGCGGGATAGTACCACCACGAAATTCCTCCACTTTCCCAACCAAGCATTTTTCGGAATGAGAATGTTCGAAACCGTGTTACCACCAGCCACGCCAAAACCAGTGTCAAAATGTGTGCCGGAAAGATCGACAAAATCTGCAGGAGAACTGCAGTCGGATCAGTCTTTGCGAATTCGACCAACGCTGAGCTCTCGACGATCGGCGGGTTGAGCGTCATTGCGTACGGCAGCAGGAAAAGCGTTGGTAGAATCACGATCAGAAGGACGCTTGAAACCCAAGTGCCGACGGCAATTGGGCTGCTCCAAGGCGGATCGTTTGGGGTCGGCGCTACAGCCTCGGGGATCTTTTCCGGATATTCGAGTGTTGAATAATATTCTTCTTTGTCTGGTTCTTGCACGAATCAGATTTTAGCTAAAGGGTTCCTACATTCAAAATTGGTTTTCAATCTTGCTTTTTAAGACAAATGCAGATAACCTGAAAATCCGTGGAGCAACACGGGAATTTCCAATCAAAATTAGTGATCGCAATCATTCCGGCTCGGTATTCTTCTATCCGTTTGCCCGGGAAAATGTTGCTTGATGTTGCCTTAAAACCGTTGATCTTGCACACGTTAGGCCAAGCAATGAAAGCCCGGAACGTTTCGCGCACTATCGTTGCGACGGATGACGAACGGATTCTCCGTGCCGTAACTGAAAGTGGCGGCGAAGCAGTCATGACATCGCCCGTGCATAGGTCCGGCAGTGATCGTCTGGCAGAGGTCGCGGCTACATTGCCCGAAGGTTCGTTGATCGTTAATGTCCAAGGCGACGAACCGACGATCTCGCCGCTAACGATCGAGAAAGCAGTCGATGCTCTGCTGGCCGACGATTCGGCGGATATGGCAACAACCTGCGAGGCAGTCGAAACCAGTGCCGATTTGATGAATGGAAACATCGTCAAAGTGGTGACCGATCAGAATGGTTACGCCGTCTACTTTTCACGCTCGCCTATACCTTATCCGCGAGACGCGGTAATTAGATACGGTAGTTTCGCCGCCGCTCTTGAAAATGATCCCGCGTTGCTTTTACTGTTTCGCAAACATACAGGGCTATACGTTTATAGACGCGAGTTTCTACTGAAATTCGCTGCGATGCCGCAGGGCAGGCTTGAAAAGATCGAAATGCTCGAACAACTCCGGGCTTTAGAATATGGGGTGAAAATAAAGGTCGTGGAGGTCGATGAACCTTCTATCGGAGTTGATACCGAAGAAGATCTGCATGCAGTCCGGCAACTACTGGAAGGTGCAAGTTAATGGGTGATTGGATCGGGGTCGGATTTTTTCTTCTGTTGATCGTTGGTGCATTCGTCGGTCTGAAATTGATCAGCAAGCCTCGCGTCAGCACATCGGATGAATTCGAAAGGAATGCGGCGGAAGGAAAAACCATGCTCGGGGCTTCGATGAATGCTTTGCAGCAAATCATGGATCCGGCCGAGGCAAAGGCGAAAGAAACGATCACGCAGATGAAGGAAGGCACTTTGCAAAAGAAGAAGCGCGAGGGTAAAGCCGAAGGGAAACGGGGTAAGGAAAGAGAATAAGAGAATAATTATGACCAAATATATTTTTGTCACAGGCGGAGTGGTTTCGAGTTTGGGTAAGGGCCTGGCGGCGAGTTCGATAGGAACGCTGCTTGAGGCTCGTGGCCTGACGGTTCAAATGATGAAACTCGACCCGTACATAAATGTCGATCCCGGAACGATGTCGCCTTTTCAGCATGGCGAGGTTTACGTAACGGACGATGGCGCCGAGACGGACCTCGACCTCGGCCACTACGAACGGTTCACCGACGCAAAGCTTTCGCAGGCTAATAACTGGACCAGCGGCAGAATATATTTGTCGGTCATCAATAAAGAACGACGTGGCGATTATCTCGGAAAAACAATCCAGGTCATACCGCATATTACCGATGAGATCAAAATGGCTGTTCGTAAGGTCGCGGAGATGCATACGCCGGATGTCTTGATCGTTGAGATCGGCGGTACGGTCGGCGACATTGAATCGCTCCCGTTTCTCGAAGCGATCCGCCAAATGGGTAACGAAGAAGGCCGGGGCAATGCAATATTCATCCATGTTACGCTCGTCCCGTTCATTGCTGCGGCCGGTGAATTGAAGACCAAGCCGACCCAGCACAGCGTCCGCGAACTCCGCGAGATCGGCATCTCGCCCGATATTCTGTTATGCCGCTCCGATCGCCCGTTGCCTTCCGACCTGCGGAAAAAGATCGGACTTTTCTGTAACGTTCAGGAAAATGCGGTAATTTCCGCACTCGATGTACCGTCGATCTACGAAGTGCCGCTTGCGTTTCGCGAACAGGGACTCGATGATCTGATCGTCCGCGATTTAAACCTCACCGAACAGTTTCCGCATGCCGATCTAACGAAATGGAGAAAACTCGTCTCGACGATCAAAGATCCGACCGGAGGCGCGGTCAAGATAGCGATCGTCGGGAAGTACGTGGAACTTGAAGATTCATATAAATCGCTTCGTGAAGCCCTGACACATGCCGGAGTTGCGAATAATCTTCGCGTAAATGTTAATTGGATCGAGTCCGAAAACTTGATGAAGGATGATTACGAAAGTGAGTTGCAGGATTTTGACGCTATTTTGGTGCCGGGCGGTTTCGGAAAACGCGGCATCGGCGGAATGTTAAAGGCGATAAAATACGCCCGCAAATCTGGAACACCGTATTTCGGCATTTGCCTGGGAATGCAGACAGCTTGTATCGAGTTCGCCCGAAGCGTGTGCGGGCTTCGCGATGCAGATTCCACAGAGTTTAACGAGGAAACGCCTTTCCCAATCATTTTCAAGCTCCGCGATCTGGTCGACGTCGATGAACTCGGCGGTACGATGCGACTCGGCAATTATCCGTGTCTTCTAAAGGAAGGTTCGATTGCTCGTGAGGTTTACCACGGAGCCGCCGAGATCGGCGAACGGCATCGTCACCGGTTCGAGTTTAATCCCGGTTATCGCGAGGCTCTCGAACGTGAAGGGCTAATATTCAGCGGCGTTTCGCCGGATGGGAAATTCGTCGAGGTAATAGAGCTTTCGCGTGAAGCTCATCCATACTTCGTCGCGTGCCAGTTTCATCCCGAGTACAAATCGAAACCGCTCAACCCGCATCCGCTGTTTGTTTCATTCGTTCAAGCGGCATGGCAGAATCGGCTCAAAAGCGAGAATCTCGAACACGACGTAACCAGCGATAACCAGGTAGACTTGCCGGAGCGTTCTGAGGTGGAGAGCGGGGAGTAGAATCACTTGCGCGCGTTTGGAAAAATTGCTATATTGCCGCTGATCAAGGGGTTATCAGGGCGGTCTTTTCAAATTCCAGACGTATTGGAGCGTCCGGCGTTCGCGAAAATGGCTTCGGCAACGATGGAAGCCGATTTTATTCTCTACGGCAGCTTTCCCGCCGATTTCCGCGACCAGCTAAATGCAGCGTGCGACGATTTCGAAGAGGCCACCGCCGAGCAAGGCTCCGAAATGGACGAACGCGTCGCCGCTCGCGCCGAGGTCGAGGACGAGGTCGAACAGGCCAATCGCAAGGTCCGCCTCCTCGACGGCATCGTCCGCAGCAAATACTACGGCAACCCCGGCAAACTAGCCGCCTGGGCCTCAGCATCCCACGCCGAGTCCGCCCCAAAAAAGAAAAAACCACCAACCCCGTAGATGAATGTTATGGCGATCGATTACACCAAAATAAGCAGCGTGGCGCGGGTTCGTTATTATATCTCGGACAACCCGGACCTTCCGATGGAAGAGTGGAAAATGTTCAAGGATGTTCCGATATTTCTGAACGACCATACCGACGACACCGCCCACAAAACAGGGAAACGGCAGTACTTGACGTGCCGTTACGTCTTCATCGATGGCGAACTCAGCGGCTTCGCCGACGTTAAGGTAATGGAGCCAAACCCCAAGGTCGTCATGAAACAACGCCGCGACCTGAACTAAACAAAAAAACGCCGGCCCCCAGCCGGCGTTTTCGTTTTAGAATTGCCGAATCGTAGACTGACCCCGGTCATCAAATCGGTTCGCCAATGACCTTTAGGGTGCCAGTCTCAGAAAGGAAAAGAACTCGCAAACTGAGTTTGTTAAGTGACTCCATGGTGCGTTCGACAAGATTCGTAAAGACAGGGAATTCGGGAAAGGCGATTGCGACGATGGCATTCGGGTGCTCGTGCTGCCGGAGCATCGCGCACAGGAGAGCTTCGGAGTACCAATGCCGAGCTTGTGTGGAGGGGTTTGTTCGCTTGAGCATTCCTTGATTCGGCCCGCGTTGATAGTTGATCGAAGGATATCCTTTGGCTTCGATCAAAAGGTCAACCCCGTCCCTTTGAACGTGAAGGTCGATTCCAGCTTCTCTAGATGCAGTGTTCGCTTTGCTGAAGGTCACCCAACCCAGATTGGTAAAATGTTCTTCCAACCTCTCAACGACATTTCCTTCCCAAAACCAGTCGGTACTCATGCAACCTACATTAACACCTAGCTTGTAGAAACCTTGAAGAGCGAAGATGAGAAAATAGCAGAATCGCGGCCCTGAACTTCGTCTCTTGCTGAATGCTTTTCTGATTCGATGAATGTATGTTTATTAACATGAAAATTCTATTCGCGCTACTTTTCCTCGCTCTCATTTAAGCCCCTAATACGCAAGGCCAGACAAAGCCTGCGGCTACAAACGTTACCGTAACCATAACGGACAAAGGAGCACAATCGGAGCTTCCGTTCACTCAGATTGCGAGAAGCCCAAATCTCAGCGACGCCCAAATTAGTTGTATGTATTTCGGCACCAAGTCGGACAGTGATGTCTCCGTGATTCTGCGCCTGAAAGGAGCAAAAAAGCGATATCAGGGAGCACAGAGTTTTGGCGTTAAAATAATCATCGACCAGATTCCATTAAAAAGTGAGAGTGTTCGACTTGTTAGAAAGGTGCAGGATAGCCCTTCGGGAGAGATGCTCCACTTCTACGTTACGGCGGATGAGGTGGCGTGGATGGCGATTGGAAACAGCCTAACATTTGAAGTTCAAGAAGCGGACAACGGAACGAAGTATGACGTTCTAACAACAACGGTTTCTACCATGAATGAACTCAAGAAATTCGCGCAGAGTATATTGCTAATAAAGAGCTACGATCAATAAGATGTCTTCCTTACAGTTATGAAAAAACTATTAGTCCTATTCGTGGTCTCTTTGGCGTTCGGCAGTACTGTCGCCGGACAACAGCAAACGAAGGAAGATCGTGAAGCCGCTTTCAAGATCGATGTTAAAAAGGCTAGATGGGTCTATCTTTCTAAGGACGGGGCGGGAACACGTCATTACATCGACGGAGCTAAAATGGTCCGCATCGGAAGCGTAGTTGTTTTCAACATGCAATACACAAAACGAGGAACAACGATCTATGAGAAGTTCATCGGTGGGTGTACCACGGATAGCCTGGGAATGACCATGCGATTTCTGTCAAGCCCCGGTGCAGCATCCCCAGCCAACTGGTTGGGCGGCGAGATCGAGGGCATCGTGCCAGAGGAGGTGCCGAAGGGGTCGCTGGGCTACACAATGCTTGATTATGCTTGTAAAAAAGCCAGAATCATCAAGGTAGATTGACACAGGCCGACCGCCAATCTATCGCGATCTGTGCTAATCTGTGTGCATTCTCACGGATCAAATAAATGCATTCATTTGCTGTCGATAAAGTAACTTTTGGGAGCGGCGAATTGTCGTTCATCCTCGGGCCGTGTGTGGTCGAATCTACTCAGGGAAGAATGGGGCCAGGCCTGCGATATTTCGTGGTATAATCCGAATCAATCGGGGACTCAAACTTATGATAGCAGTCGATAATTTAAGAGCAATTGACGAGGTAGCGAGTTTCATAGCAACGACCGATCCTGCCAAGGTGTTGGCTTTTCGACCGTCGAGGGAATCGACCGATCGCCTTTCCGATCTAATTGACCGTGAAAAGAACGACGTCATAACGGAGGCTGAAAAAAGCGAACTCGATCGCTATATGCAGCTCGAACATTTGATGCGGATGGCAAAGATCTTCGCGAAAAAATACACCACCTCGAAATAATGAGCCGCTACATAAGTTCATCGCTTGCTGACCAAGTGACGGAACGGGCTCAAGGCCGTTGTGAGTATTGTCGCATTTAGATTGCCGATACATATTTTGGTAGCGAGATCGACCATATACAAAGCCTCAAGCACGGGGGTGAAACTAACCGACATCGGCCGAGTGACATCCTTAATTTTCGGGTTTAATGACCAAGAGAGAATCGATGAGAGAATCAAATTGATCGAGATCGAAGCTTTGGATTGAACTAACTGTCTCGGTAGAAATAAAATGACAGATCACAAATCCTTTAATATTGAAACGGTAGAATTCGGTGGCGGCGGATTGTCGTTCATCCTCGGGCCGTGTGTGGTTGAATCGGCACAGCACGCGCTTTTTATGGCTCAGGAGATCAAGGATATTTGTACGGCTGTCGGTGTTGACTTCGTCTATAAATCTTCGTTCGATAAAGCGAACCGAAGTTCGATCGAGAGTTTTCGGGGCGGCGGAATGGAATTCGGACTTGAGGTCCTGGCTCAGGTCAAGCAAGAGATCGGTGTTCCTGTAATAACGGATATCCACGAGCCGTGGCAGGTCGAACGGGTATCTGAGGTGGCCGATATGCTTCAAATCCCGGCGTTTTTATGCCGCCAGACGGATCTGCTGGTTGCTGCGGCAAAATCCGGCAAGGCCGTTAATGTCAAAAAGGGGCAGTTTCTCGCTCCTTGGGATGCCAAAAATATCGTCGATAAGTTGCAGGAATCGGGCTGTGAAAAGGTGTTGCTGACAGAACGCGGAACTAGCTTTGGCTATAATAATCTAGTTGTCGATCTTCGATCGTTTCCAATAATGCGTTCGTTGGGCGTACCTGTTGTTTTCGACGTGACTCATTCGCTGCAGTTGCCGGGCGGACTTGGTAAGGCAACCGATGGACAGGGACAGTACATCGAAAACTTTGCACGTGCCGGAGTCGCCTGCGGTGTGGACACTGTGTTTATGGAAGTTCACGATGATCCGTCTAAGGCACCGAGCGACGGCCCGAATCAACTGCCACTCGCACGGCTTGAAAAGCTTTTGATTAAGCTTAAGAAGATTCACGAACTAGTATCGGAAGACTGAACGCACAAGTTTACCCAGAGATTTTTAAGATGAAAATATTCGACCGGGCAATCTTTGCCTTTTTATTTTTTGCCCTCGCTGTATCCGTTTTTGCTCAGGATGAGACCCGATCCGCCGCGACGTGGCAGGTTCAGAAATATGATGTAGAGGCCACCCTTCCGGCCAGTGAACGCGATCGCTCACTGTCGGCAAGAGCGGTGATCTCGCTTAAAAACGTTTCCGGAAAGCCGGCATCAACGCTTACATTACGTATCGGCACGGCGGCGGTCGTGTCAGGAATAAAGATCAACGATTCCGTTGTTGAGTTTAGCAAGAGCGAAGAAAAGATAAACGCTACAACTAATCTGCAGCGAAACGTCGTTCGTATCGCAGCCGTTGCTCCGGGATCGGTTATTACGGCCGTTGTAGATTATAAGATTACTCTAAAAGACAATTCTAGCCTGAATAGCATTGCACCTTCAGGCTCGCAGTTCTTGCCGCTCGCGTTCTGGTATCCTACACCCAATAGCTGGTTTTTTGGACGAGGGGCAGATTCTGCTCCCGTTCGCGTTAAGGTAAACGCTGCAAGCGGACAGTCGCCCATTGCCTCAGGGATAGAGTCCGGCGGCATATTTGATCAGAAGATCAGCGCACAGCCATTTTTCACGACCGGCAACTGGGATGTCAGCAATGTGAATGGAGTTTCGGTCTATTCGCCAAAAGGAGC
>JBBRUA010000051.1:0-13055 GCA_038248245.1 Pyrinomonadales bacterium
CGCCGTTCAGACATTTCATGGCGGCAGCGGTTATGACCCCTTCCGGCGCTCCGCCGATGCCCATCAGTGCGTGGATGTTAGTCCCCGCAACGGCCGCCGAGATGCCAGCGGAAAGGTCGCCGTCCGAGATCAAGCGAATACGGGCCCCAGCGGCACGAACCTCGTCAACAAGAGCCTTGTGCCGCGAACGGTCGAGACACATGACGGTTAAATCTTCCACGTCGCGTCCAAGCCGACGCGCGATGTTCTTAAGATTTTCAGTTACGGGAGCATCGATATCTACCGCGCCTCGGCACGAGGGACCGACCACGATCTTGTCCATATAAAGGTCGGGTGCATTAAGCAAACCGCCGCGTTCGGCAGCCGCCAGGACGGCGATCGCGTTGTTGGCACCGAGAGCACAAAGGTTAGTGCCCTCAAGCGGATCAACAGCGATATCAACCTCGGGAAACTCGCTGCGGGCCTCGTCAGAAAACATTCCGCCACCGACCTCCTCGCCAATGTATAGCATCGGGGCCTCATCGCGTTCGCCTTCGCCGATGACGATGCGGCCGCGCATAGGCACGGTATCCATCACTTCACGCATCGCCTCGACGGCGACGTGGTCAGAATATTTACGGTCGCCCTGACCCATTGTCTTGGCCGACTCGATGGCGGCGGCCTCGGTTACACGTAAAAAATCCAGCGAAAGATCGCGTTCAGCTTTGTGGTTTTTCATCCTGATATTTTTTTAAAATTGGTCTAATCTAAACAGCGTTATTGAAGGCAGTTTACCACTTGTCTAACCTCATTTGACAAGCTATCCTAGCGTATTGCAGTTTTATTTTGTATTTTTGACCTTTACGGAGATATTGCTACCAAATGACCTATATAGTTGCCGAGCCGTGCGTCCAGTGTAAATACAGTGACTGTGCGGCAGTCTGCCCCGTCGAGGCGTTCCATGAATTGCCTGACCGATTGCTCATCAATCCCGATTCCTGCATCGACTGCGACGCATGTCTACCTGAATGTCCGGTGGAAGCCATATATTCAGATATGTCCATTCCCGAAGAATATATGGAATGGCTTGAGATCAATAAGGAAGCCGAAAACTATCCGATCATCAGCGTCAAACAGCCCGCACTCTATGCCGAAGGATGCAAGGGCCAGCCCGAATAGTTAATTACAAAATAAAAGTGGCTGTCCGGAATTTACATTCAGACAGCCACTTTTTTCGTTTTCGAAATGCCTATCGCTGAGTTAGTTCGGGCGGCAATTGTTTATCGACGGCCGGACGCGTTTTGAGGTCGGCCAGTTCCAGCATTGTAAGCATGATCGTCCGCGTAACCTTTTCCATCTTCTGGTAGTCGATCTTGTCCGGGCTGTCTCCTGCTCCGTGATAATCAACGTGAACGCCGTCGAACCAAAATGCGACCGGGATGCCATTTACCGCGTAGTTAAAATGGTCCGAGCGGAAAAAGAAGCGATTGGTATCCTTCGGATCGTCGTAACGGAAATCGTATCCGAGATTGAGATACGCTGCGTTTGAACTCTTGACGATCGATCCAAGAGTCGAGCTCATCATGTCTGCACCGATCACGTAAATATCGTTCTCGCCGGTCAGATCCTTATCTTTTGGATCTGTATTGCCCGCCTTTCGGCTACGCCCGATCATGTCGATGTTGAGCTGTGCGACGACCTGTTTGATATCGACGGTCGGGAATTTATTAAAATACTCGCTGCCCCAAAGGCCTTTTTCTTCACCGCAGTGCCAAACGAACAGGATCGAACGCTTCGGCTTTGCCTTGGCTGTGGCAAGAGCCTCGGCGATACTGAGAACCGCCACCGTTCCCGAACCGTCATCGTCCGCACCGTTAAAGATCTTGTCCGGGCCCGGAGCATTCGGATTGATGCCGACGTGATCATAATGGGCTCCGATGGCGACCATTTCTTTTTTCAGTATCGGATCGCTTCCTTCCCAGAGAGCGACGACGTTCTGCGTCATCGCGGTTTCGGACTTGATGCCGATGCTAAAGTTGAAATCTTTAGTTAGATCAAACGATGTCGTGTAACCCGCGAGCGGATTGCCCGCCTCGCCCGCGAAGATAGCATTCGACAGCTTTTCCGATGCGATAAATACATTTGGAATGGTTCCCGCCGCTGCATTTGTCTGCGGCTGAGCTAATTTCTCCGGTACCATCCGGCTGCGTCCGAACATTTGCGTGACCATTCCCCAATTGCTGGCAAGAAACTTCGATCCGAGAACCATCACGCCGGCCGCACCGTTCTCACGAGCGTAGGTCGTGGCGTCTGCCCAATCGACGCCCCGTGTCCCGGTCAGATCGGCTTGAGTAACTCCTGCCGGAAACGGCACGAGATTGCGGCCGCCAATGACGCCTTCACCAAAAACCGCAATGATCTTGCCCTTAACATCTAAACCCTGGTACGGATTCAAATTCTTTGACTTGATCATCCAACCATTTCCGGCGAAAACGATCTTTGCAGTCATCTTGCTGTTCGTATTGCCCGATGCTCGGACTATATCGTCGCCGTACGAGTACCGTTGACCGCCGATCTCGACGGAAGTTGCCGCCGGATCTACTACATCCCGTTTCAACACCATTTTCTGATAAAACGTGCCGTCGTCACCAGCCGGTTTGAATCCCCATTTGGATAGGTTCATCCCGATGAACTTCGCCGTCGTGTCGAGACCGCGCGAAGGCGTGTCGCGGCCTTCCATTTCGTCGGAGGCAACAAAATATAGGTAGTCGCTCAACTGTTTAGCGGTCACGCCCTCAGCGATCTTCTTTTCAGCCGGCGTAATCTTGACGGCAGCGGTTTGTGCAAATGCGGTCGACTGAAAGACGAACGATAGCACCAACAATAATCCAAAGAAATTTTTCTTCATTTTTACTCCAAAATATTATTTACCACAGAGGACACGAATCACGGAGGTTAAAATGGATAAGTTCGTCTCCTCTGGGGCTCAAATTCCTCTTTCTTTACGTCACCTACAGAGTTTTTGTTTCGATTTAGGAACCGACTATGCAGAGTTTGTTTTTGTTGGCGAGAGCGAGCATTTCTTCGCGGTCGAAGATCAGGGTTTTTCCGGCGGTCACCGATAGGCAGGTCGCACCAGCAGTAATCATTGCTTTAACCGTCGGAACGCCAACGACTGGAACGTCGAACCGCATGTCCTGGTCGGGTTTGGCAACCTTGACGACGGTTAGTTTGCCGTTCGCCAATTCGCCCGCTCGTTTGATGGTTGCGTCCGTGCCCTCCATAGCTTCGATCGCAACGCAGGCATTGGCACGAATGACAACGGTTTGACCAAGATCAAGCCGGGCAGTCTCCGATGTGATGTGCAGGCCGTATTCGATGTTGCCAGCCTCGATATCGGTCGGCTTTCTTTTCGTTAGAACGCCGTCAGCGGCGAGTTGATCTTTGATAAAATGGGTCGAATCGATAAGCTCGATACCGTCTTTCGCCATTTCGCTCGCTACACCGCCGATCAACGCATCCGTATTTCGCCGCGGCAAATTCCAAAGCATCTTCACCATTCGCAGATCCGGTATCGAGCCCGAGAAGATCTGAACGTGCTTCACTTGCCCGGCCATGATCGCTTTTTCGACGTTGTGTTTCTTAAAAAAAGAGATCATCTTCCCAAGTTGGCCGATCCCGACCCAGATGACGTTTTCGGCAACGTCATTGATCATCATATCGGTCTCCTCGTTGATCGCCACAACAGACAGTGAAACGCCCGCCTTCCTCGCGCCTTCGATGACGAGGAAAGGGAAATGACCATTACCGGCGATGAGTCCGTAATTCATATTAAACGAACCTTACTTTAGCTTATTTACAACCAAAATTCAGTGGCTAGATCACCAAGAAAAATCTCAGCCTTAAAGATCGAGTTACGAAAATAAAAAGAGGCTGTCTGATAACTGAGTTATCGGGCAGCCTCTTTTTTTCAAAATGCGGTAAATTCTACTTCGCCGCTTTAGCCTTTGCGAAATCACCGGCCTTGATGATCGTGATGTTGTCGAGCGTAATATATTTACGCATGGCGGCATTGATCTGGTCGGCGGTCAGGGCTTTGATCTTGGTCTCAAGATCGGCGTCCCAGGCGATAGTTCGATTGAGGAACAGATAGTTCGCCAGGCGGCCTGACAGTTCACGGTCTTGCGAACGCGACAGCTGACGGCTCTGCAACCATCCGCTTTTCGCCGCGTCGATTTCTTCAGCGGTGAAACCGGTCGTCGTCAGTTTCGCGAGTTCGTCCTTAAATGCGATCTCGAGTTTCCCGGCATTCTCCGGAGCGTATATCGCGTTGGCGAAGAACGAACCGGTCTCATCCAGCGAACTCGCATTAAAGCTCGAACCGACGCCGTAGCTGAGGCCTTCTTTCTGTCGGATGCGAACCGCCAGACGCGAGCTCAGGAATCCGCCGCCGAGCATGTAGTTGCCCAGGACCAATGCCGGATAATCGCGATTGTCGTCACGCATTTTGACATTCATACGGGCGATAAAGAACGCGTTCGCCTTATCCGGCGTCTCGATCGATTTGTTCACAGCGGTGATCGCACGATACTCGGTGGGGATGCGGGTGAACGGTTTTGGGCTCTTCCACGAACCAAAAAGTTCCTGCGACAGCGAGGAGACTTCCTTTTCGTCAAAATCACCAACCACCGTTAACTGGCCGTTCGATGCACCGTAAAAGTCTTTATAGAAAGCCTTGACCTGATCGAGCGTCACAGCCTTTGTGTCGGCGATCGCTTCGTCGAGCGTTCCCTGATAGGCCGGATGTCCTTTCGGAACGATGTTGAATACGCGGTTAAGTTCCGTGAAACCGATCGCTGTCGGCTCGCTCTTTTGGCTCTCGATACTGGTCAAGGTTTCGAGTTTCAGTTGGTCGAACTCGGTCGCCGGAAATACCGGTTCTCGAAGTATCTCAGCCACCAACTTCATCACCGCAGGGAGATTTTGTTTGGTTGTTTCGATAGAAACATTTGCACTTGTCGCTCCGCCAAAGATGCGTACCTGTGCCTTTAGTTTGTTGAATTCGTCCTGTATCTGCTGGCGCGTGTGTTTAGCAGTGCCGCGATCAAGAAGCTGAACGGCAAAATCGGCCGCTTCGCCCTTATTCATCAGCGATTTTTCGTCACCGAACCGAAGTATAAGGTTGGCAACGACTGATTCGCCGCGATTTTTCTTCGAAAGCAGTGCGACGTCTAGCCCGCCGATTTTCGAACGCTTGACGCGTGCCTCGACGTTCGCTGGGGATGGATCGAACGCCTCGCCCTGGGCCGCAACCGCATCGCCCTTATAATCTTTCAGCATCGCGACGAGGTCAGAATCTTTGACCGACGGGATCTCCGAGCGATCCGGTTTCGCCGTCGGCACGAAGAGTCCGAGAGTTCGGTTCTGCTGCTTATAATACTGAGTAGCGACGCGTTTTACATCGTCCGGCGTCACGTTTCGCAGACGGTCGCGGTGTAGATAGAACAAACGCCAATCGCCCTGCGCGATCCATTCTGAAAGCTCAAGTCCGACCCGGTTCGGATCGTTAAGGCTAAGCTCGATGTTTTTGAGAAGTGACGCACGTGCTCGGTCAACCTCTTCTTTTGTAGGTGCCGTCGCGGCGGCGTTCTCGACCGCCGCTGTCAATGCGGTGCTGGCCGCTTCGAGTGGATCTTCTTTGCGAACCTCTGCACCATAAATATTCAGTCCCGGCTCTTTAAGCTGAAAGTTAAACCCAAAAACCGAGGTCGCCTTCTTCGTTTCGACCAGCGATTTATAAAGCCTTCCCGAAGGTGTGTCGCTCAAGATCGTGTTGAAAATGTCGATCGCGGCGGCATCCGCGTGGGCACCCGGCGGAACGTGATACGCGGCCATGACAAGCTGCGTGTCACCGACCCGCCGGATCGTGACCTGACGTTCGCCGTCCTGTGTCGGTTCGACGGTGTAGTTTGGAGACAGAACGCGTTCCGGTTTCGGGATCACGCCGAAATACTTTTTGATCAGCTCCAGAGTTTTGGCTTCATCGAATTTACCCGCGACGAGCAACGTCGCATTGTCAGGCTGATAGTAACGTTTGTAGAACGCCTGCAGGCGATCGATAGGGACATTCTCAACGTCCGAGCGGGCACCGATCGTGTCCTTACCATAGTTGTGCCACTGATAGGCGGTCGCCATCGTTTTTTCGAGCAGGACGCCGAACGGGCTATTCTCGCCGGATTCCATCTCGTTGCGAACAACGGAAAATTCCGAGTCGAGATCTTTCTTCGCGATAAAAGAATTGACCATGCGGTCCGCCTCAAGGTCGAGCGCCCAGTTAAGGTTTTCGTCCGAGGCAGAGAAGGTCTCGAAATAATTGGTCCGGTCGAGCCACGTCGTTCCATTTGGCCGGGCTCCGCGAGAGGTCAGTTCCGCTGGGATATTCGGATGCCTCGGCGTTCCTTTGAAAAGAAGGTGCTCGAGCAGGTGAGCCATTCCGGTCTCACCGTAGTTCTCATGCCGGGAACCAACCATGTACGTGATGTTGACCGTGATCGTCTGCTTGGTTTGGTCGGGGAAAAGCAGAACCTTGAGCCCGTTGGGTAAACGGTATTCCGTTATGCCCTCGACGGATGTTACCTTCACAATGTCCGCCGCCGGATTAGCGGTCTGGGCAGAGATGCTTTGAGCCATAAAATTAAACGTAAAAACAAGCAAAAGGATTGCTGTAAAAAAACGATGTGATACCATATTTCCTCTATTGTAAGATGGGTTTAGAACTAACAACTACCTCAAGAATTTAATTCAATAGGTCGATCCTATAAAGCTTAACGTTGCCGTCCGGCATCGGTATGATCCCGCCAAAAACAAACCCGAGCTTTTCCAGCAACCTTCCCGAAGCGTCATTGTCGAGTGAGGTGATTGCCAACACGCTTTCAAATCCAAGCGTATCGCGTCCGTGATCGAGCATTGCCCTGGCCGATTCGAACCCATACCCCCGACGCTCGAACTCAGGCAATAACGCAAATCCGAGATCCGGAGCGTCGAGCGTATCGCGTCTGACGAAACCGCACAGGCCTATCGGAACGTTGTAAACATTGCCGTCAGGGAATGTTTTGTTATCGAGACGATCGCCCTTCAATTTCACGGCGTACAATCCAAAGCCGTGATCGCGATAGCTCCGTCTATATCTGTTCTCGATAAATTCGCTCGCCTGCTCCGCCGAACGCACGCCGCGGTCGCCGATAAATTCGATGA
Source organism: Pyrinomonadales bacterium (assembly GCA_038248245.1). GTDB lineage: Bacteria > Acidobacteriota > Blastocatellia > Pyrinomonadales > Pyrinomonadaceae > OLB17. The sequence goes on from JBBRUA010000051.1 coordinate 7,234, forward strand.
ACTTAGGCGATTTCAAGAGGGCGAAAATAAAGTCCGCGTCTTCTGCGGAGTCTAGTTCGCGGATCAAAAGCCTTTCGGTTTCGATTAAGCGCACTATTCGGCAAATGGTGTCAGGTCACCCGGTTTGCGAAGCATTTTGTTGACTTCGTCGAGATGGAGTTCTTCGGCTAAGATCATCTCACGGGCATACTCCTCAAGGGCGACGGATTTGCCTTCGGTCAGGTGCATCAGTTCGTAATAGGCCGCTAGCGTCGTGCTTTCCTGCATTAAACTCTCACGGAGAATGTCGCCAATATCATGTTTCTCCGTTTCAAGCAGCGGCCCGATCTTCAAGCTCGGATGCCCGCCAAGCATCGTCACAAACTCGCCCGCCTTGCGCGCGTGCATCAGCGATTCATCGCCATTGCTTTGCAGCCACGAAACGATCGGTATCCGGTTATACCCGAAAACCATCAAAGCATAATGCGTGTACCGCACCACACCAGCCAATTCCAATTCGAGTATCTTATTCAAGACCTCGATCGCATTTTCTTTGTCGGTTTCATTCATATTATAAAGTTTACTTAAGTTTGTCACTAATCCATTCCGGATCACGACGGTTGTCGAGAACGCGGTAACCACTTATCTCCGAACCCTGCACTTTGTAAAAGATAGAATAAGGAAATGTTTTGCACATTTTTCTGTGATATCCCTCTGGAACTATTTGATGTGCCCAACCGGAAATCTTGAGCGAGTGAAGCTCCTCCATGATCGGCTCGACAAAGATGACTGCCGAGGCCTGCAGATCGGTTTTCGTAGAATTCGTATCCGTCCATTATCGAGACGTGGACGAGGCGGAGAATTCTAACCTTCATCTTTTGTTCCTGACGCTGATCTGCTCGCGAAGCTCTGCTTCGAAAGCTTCAATGTCGACAAATTCATCCGTCCCGTCGGCAATCGCTCTTTCGGCCTCTTCGAGGTTCTTAACGTGCCACTCCGGTACGCCGATGTTCGCGGGTTCCTTTGAAAGATCGCGCCAGAGCAATTCCATCAACCCGAGCTTTTCACCAATGGTCATTCGATCGATATTGATAGACGTTTCAACGTTCATAAAACAATGTTACCATCGCCGTCAAGCTACGCTGCCTGCTCTCTCGCGTGATATGACGACCGCGTGAGCGGCGACGATTCGACGTGTTTGAAGCCCATGGCTAATCCGATCGCTTTCCATTCAGCGAATTCCTCGGGCGTTACATAGCGTTCGACTGGCAAACGTTTTTCGTAGGGCTGGAGGTACTGACCGATGGTCATGATGTCGCATGAGACTGAGCGGAGGTCTTTCATTAGATCGACCACCTCCTCAAATGTTTCGCCGAGTCCTGCCATGATACCGCTTTTGGTTTTCATCGTGGCGAACTGTGTGTCGCGAAAATGAGCCGAGCGTTCGAGAAGTTCGAGCGTCTGGTTGTATTTTGCGTCGGGCCGGACGCGGCGATAAAGACGTGCGATCGTTTCGGTGTTGTGATTGAGCACGTTAGGCCGCGCCGCGAGAACATTATTCAGTGCGATCTCGTCGCCATTGAAATCAGGGATCAAAACCTCGACCTTGCAGGTCGGGTTCATTTCGCGGACCTTCGTGATCGTTTCCGCCCAATGCATCGAGCCGCCGTCGGCGAGATCGTCGCGGTTTACCGAAGTGATCACGGCATGAGCTAGACTTAGGTGTTGGACAGCCTCAGCGACATGGGTCGGCTCCATTGGATCGAGATCCATCGGTTTTCCCTTGTTGACGGCACAGAATCCGCAATGGCGTGTGCACGTGTCGCCGCCGAGCATAAATGTCGCGGTCTTATCCGTCCAGCATTCGAAAATGTTTGGGCACTTCGCTTCCTGGCAGACGGTGTGAAGATTGAGGCCGTCGATGAGCTCGAGCACGGCGTTTTGATTCTTCGGGTCGCCAAGCTTTATTTTCAGCCAATCAGGCTTTTTCAGGCGCTCACGATTCTTGCGGTTAACAAATTTTTGAATTAGGACTTTTTCTTCAATCATTTCAATTTACTCGTCACTTTCCCGATAACTGATTCTAACGAAACCGTACCGAAAGTGCGACTATCGGTGCTTGTGCTCGCATTATCTCCGGACAAAGTCAGGCGTCCGTCATCTTCCACTGCACTTACTCGCTTTACGATCTTTACGGAAATTTTGTACGGATGCTCTGCTAAGACCACATCGCCAATCCCAATATTGCCTTTCCGAGCAACCAACACTTTATCGCGTTCCCTTAGTGTGGGTAGCATTGAGTCGCCCTCCACCCGAAACGCCGTCCGTCTTCCAAGAACGTATAGAGCGAGTTCTTTCGTGCCTGCCTTCTTAATTATGCTGTTCATAGAAAAACGGTGGGTGATCATGTGATCGCCCGCCGTTCAGTATTAGAAAAAAACTGTCATTAACCGGCGGTGTACCATGCGACATCACGGTCTTTACTTGCCCAAAACATGCCGTGGATCTCTTTGACCGCATCAAGGAGTTCCGTCGCGTGTTCGAGGCTGACCTCGACCTTCACCGCGGAGCAGAGCTTGGCGGCTTTCCAGAAGGTCTCGTGCAGATTCGGGTACTTTTCGAGATGCACAGGTTTAAAGTAGTCAGTCCACAGAACCAGGATATGCTCTTTTGCTTCGTGTGCCTGTTGCTCTTTAACCACGATGTAGCGGGTTAGAGTGTTGTTATAGGCTGCGGATGCCTGAGCATCGGAGCCGTCTGGCGCCTTGAGATCGAGGATTTTTTTAGTCATCGCGAGGGCCGCCTCAGCCGCGATTCGGGCCGAAGCCGGATCGTAAATTCCGCACGGAGCGTCACAGTGAGCTTCGGCAATTTCCATCTCGCCAACAAATTTTTCTTTCAATTTTTCAAACATGATTTTCTCCTTGTAAACATTAATCCTGAGGCCGCGTACCGGCATCGATGCCAGCTACGCTCGCCTGATTTATAACTTTGACGTGCATATCGTCAACGATGTGTATTTGACATGACAAACGCGTGTGGTCACCGAGGTCAGGTTTTGTCGATAACACCGCAGCTTCGGCTTCACCGATCTCGCCCGGATCGCCCGACATTACTTCGACCCGGCAGGTCGTGCAGCGGGCGTTTCCACCGCATCTATGCAAAATATCGACGCCGTTGTCTTCCAGTGCAAGCACCAGTTTCGTTCCGCCTGCCGCTTCGAATGCTACTTGGCCAGTTGCCGTTTCAGCAGTTATTTTTGGCATTAAAAATGTCTCCCTTTGTTAGAAAAAAATAAAAAACCGTATGCTTTGAATTTGTCACAACGAGAACCGAAGCGCAAGCGGAGCCGCATTAACCAATTGTAAACACCGATTTACGTTCGTTTGGTGCAGTGTCGCCTTTATACAGAACTTTCTCGAGGAATAAGCCTGACGGCGGAGCGGTATATTGAGCCGGAATATTCGACTCAAACTTGAGCAGGCGTTCGAAGGCGTCGAAGGTTAGGTCGCCGCGTCCGACCTGGGCGAGCATTCCGACGATGCGGCGGACCATTTTCCATAAAAAATGCGTTGCGCCGATACGAAAACAGATCAGATCTCCATCCGTAAATATTTCTGCCTTTTCTACGGCGACGATCGTTGAAAGTTTTTTGCCGTTCTCCTTCTCGCAAAAAGAAACGAAGTCGTGCCGCCCGACCAGCATCTGTGCTGCCTCAGCCATTGCCTTGGCATCGAGCCTGTCTTTGATCCACCACACCAGATTTTTGCCAAACGCCGTTCGCCGCGTCGATATTTGGTAGAGATAATATCGCTGGATGGCATCGTGCCGGGCGTGGAATTCGTCGGGAGCGTTCGCAACGCGGATAACGTTTATGTCGTGCGGCAAAAGGTCATTGAAGCCATGCTGGATCTGCCGAGGCGTTAGATTTACGGTTAATTCTGGAACCTTCAGATGGACGATCTGCCGCAAAGCGTGAACGCCCGCATCGGTTCTGCCCGCACCGAACAGATCGACCTTCGACGAAAAAAGCTGACGCGTTACGTCCATCAGTTCACCCTGGACGGACTTCGCATTATGCTGGATCTGCCACCCGCGATAGCGTGTACCTTCGTATTCGACTTCTAATTTCCAAGTTGGCATAAAAGATTTGGACACGAACTTCACGAACGAACACGAACAAAGCAAAAAAATGTTCGCGTCTTTTCGTGTATGTTCGTGGCTACTCCTGAGTCCCGATTCGAACTTTTTCGCGTTGTTCGTTGATCGCAACAAAAATGAGGTCCGCAGACGTAACGCGAACGATCTCGCCTTTGTTGCCGAAACGCTCGGCCTCGACCTCGACATGGATGGTGATCGACGTGTTGCCGACCTTGACCGTGGTTGCGTAAAAGCTGACCAGATCGCCGATAAACACCGGCTCGTGAAAGATCACCTCTTTCATCGCCACGGTCACAAATCGCTCGTGCTTTGTGTGCCTGACGGCCTCGACACCGCCCGCGACGTCGATATAGCTCAATATCACACCACCGAAAACCGTGCCATGAGCATTCGTGTCCCGCGGCATCATCGTCAGCCGTATCGCCGCATCTCTGATCTGTTTATTGTCTGTCATAGCCTTAAGTTAACTGTCTCCGTGGTCTGTATCATATCTCCGTGTTCTTTGTGTTTAAGAACGATCTTTAACACAAAGATCACAAAGTGAAGACACAAAGTACACTGAGCCTAGTTCAAAAGCTTACCGTTGATCACTCTTCTTATTCCTTCTTTAAGCAATTCAACATTAAAGTTGATCAGTAATCCCAACCGATAGTCTCCGAGTCTTAAATAAGTTAGCGTCTGTGCAAGATGAATCGGATGTAATGCATCGACGCTTTTTACCTCGACGACGAGCTTATTTTCCACTACCAGATCAATTCGGTATCCACAATCGAGTTTTACTTCTTCGTAAACCAAGGGCATCGGCTTTTGTTTCTCGACTCTAAATCCGGCCTGAAGAAGCTTGAAATATAAGCACTCTTCATACGCATTTTCTAACAGACCGGGACCCAAATTGCGATGAATCTCAATAGCCAGCCCAATAACTCTATTCGCTAGAATATTCTCACTCATCGACTTTGTGCCCTACGTGTCTTGTCTCTGTGTCCTTTGCGTTTACGAACGAGTTTTAACACAAAGATCGCAAAGTGAAGACAGAAAGAACACGGAGCACTATAAAAACCAATTTCTTCCTTGCGGCCTTTGTGTCTTATCTCTGTGTCCTTTGTGTTTAAATCATTCCTAAACGGTCATGGACCCACGATCGTATCGCTTCTCGAAGCTCATTCAAATGTTCGTCAAAAAAGTGGCCGCAGTTTTCGAAGATGACGACCTCGGCGTGCGGTATTTTGTCTGTCAGGCGCCGTAGGCTTTCGACCGAGCCGAATTCGTCTTTATCGCCGTGGACGAATAGTATCGGTTTGCGAACATTGACCAGGAATTCGTAGTCCCCGTATTTATCGACCGGCATGCCGATCGAGATCAATCGCGAAACGTTGGCATCGTCGAAACCTTCTTCCATAGCTGTTCGCGAACCGAACGAAAAGCCCGCGAGCGTTATATCCTGACCGGCGTAGTTTGTATCAATGTAATCCAAAACGTCGCGAACGTCTTCGCGGCCGCCTTCGATCTCGTTGTGATCGCCGGATGAGGCTCCGACGCCTCTAAAATTAAATCGCAGCGTCGTCAGGCCGGCATCCACCAGTCCGGCGGCGGCACGAAACACGACCTTATTATGCATCGTTCCTCCGCCGAGCGGATGAGGATGGCAAACGAGCCCGACCCCGCGGGCGGCACCTGACGGC
>JBBRUA010000052.1:0-13052 GCA_038248245.1 Pyrinomonadales bacterium
AGCTTCGATCTTTCTACCAAAACCATTTTCGCCATCACAAGTGCAGATGACACTGAGAATGCTGGCAAGCAAACAAGTCGAGGCTAAGATCACAACTCCCGCTTAGCAGGGAAAAACTACCTGTCGAGTCCTGAAACCTTCCACGCGGCGTTATGATGACGTAGCGAGAATTCCGGTTACCTTTGTGTAGCAATCTTCGCAGATACCGTGGGAAAGTTTCGGGAGGGACTCTCCCTCAAACGTGCCGAGTTTTCCTATCGCTTCTTCGATCTCGGCCCAGGTCACGTTATCCAATTTTATCCGATTGCACCAAGAGCATACGTAAATCAAGTCATCAGAACGCGTCGCGTGACGGCTAAGGACCTCGAATGTGTCACGCGGTTCCACCGACAGGACGCGGACATCGAATTCGACCTCGCCGCCCGGACAGAGAGACATTCGCATCTCAACATCGCGTCGCAAATCGGGCGAATCACACCGAAATTCGAACTGTACTCGATGACCTTCGCGGACTCGCTTTACGAGCTGGCGGTAGAAGAATAGGGTCGCATCATCGGTTATAAATTCCCAGAAGTCGCGGCTGAGAACGCTGCTTCCGACGAGCTCAGGAGCATCATTACTTGTGGCAAACTCTGTCCATTGTCCGTTGACAAATGATATCTGGTCTTTTTCATCGATGCGGTAAACAGTATTCGGAATATCCATGGCGGTGGTATAGATGGCGGGATCGAGTTTTTTATCACTCGGTTCGATTGAGAATGCGGCCGATCGTTTTGCGGTCAATGTTTAGGATGCGGGCGGCGGCCTGTTTGTTGCCGTTAGTATGAGCGATGACCCGCGATACATATTGCTCTTCAACCTTGGAGAGCGAGGGCCAATCCTCCGACGCGGCCGCATTGATTCCAGTCGGACCTCCGCTTTCTCCAAATTCATTCACTCCACGTGCGGCTCCGATCGATTCACGGATGCGAATCGGCAAATGTTCGGGGTAAACAATACCGTCGCAAAGCGAGACGGCATGAAGCACCGCATTTTCAAGCTCGCGGATATTCCCGGGCCAGCCATAGGCCTTCATTATCGCAGTCGCCTCCTCCGAAAATCTGACCGCGTCGGCGGTTGAGTGGTGAATTTGTTTGGCAAAATGGTTGGCGAGCAGGCTAATATCCGCCACACGGTCACGCAGAGGCGGCAGTTCGATCGTCACCGCATTGAGCCGATACATGAGGTCCTGACGGAAGCGGTTCTCGCTAACTTCGGCTTCGATGTCGCGGTTGGTTGCGGCGATCACGCGGACGTCGACCTTGATCGTGCGGTTCGAGCCAACCCGACGGATCTCGCCTTCCTGCAGAGAGCGCAGTATTTTTACCTGAAACATCGGGCTGGTCTCGGTGATCTCGTCTAGTAGAAGCGTCCCGCCCGTGGCCGCTTCCCAAAGCCCCATCCGTTCACGATCAGCACCGGTAAATGATCCGCGTGCATGGCCGAAAAGCTCGGATTCGATCAGTTCATTTGGCACCGCACCGCAATTGACAGTAATAAAAGGACCCGCCGAACGTTGACTTCGTCGGTGTATCGCTCGGGCCACTACTTCCTTGCCCGTCCCGGATTCGCCCGTGATCAGCACCGGCAGAGGAGTCGCCGCCACACGGCCAACCATTTTCAAGCACTCGACAAACTTTGGACTCTTCCCGATCAGTTGCAGGTCGGACTCATAGCCGGCCTTATCGTGTTTCACGTCCGACTTGCCGCCCTTTTTTGTGCGAGTGTTAAGTTGCTCGGTAATGACTGAAGAGATCTGAGTGATCGCTTCGATCGTGAAAGGTTTTACTAGGTAGTCGTAAGCCCCGATCGATGTTGCGTCCAAGGCACCGGCCGCCGAACCGTGGCCCGTCATCAGGACAAACCGTGCGTTCGGCTGTATTTCCGCAAACTGCCGAAGAACCTCGTAACCGTCGAGACCGCCTAACACTACATCACAGAAGACAAGCGACCAATCATGCCCTTGGGCCATCTCCAAAGCCTCTTCCGCCGACCGGGCCTCGCTAACGGCCCAACCCTCGGCTTCGAGCACCTGAGCGACCAAGCCGCTGATCTGCGGCTCGTCATCGATCACTAGAGCATAGTTTTGAGAAGGCACGATTGTGACTATATCATTCAGCGATTTGTTTTGAAATGGTGCAGCCTTCAAATCAAGAGTCCTAAACTCCTTCCCATCGTAGTCGCATTAATGACCTGTCGATTTGATCTGTCAACGTAAACGGAAGATCGCTCGGTTTCGGAGTGAAAGGTTTTTAACGTGGATAAAAATTACTTAGCTCCATCGAAGCCGATCGCTCTAGCTGCGATCCAATGTTCCACCCCGATAGGTTCTCAGATTTTAGAAGGTAAAATTACTTTTCGACAATATCGCCGATTTCCTTCTTCAGACTTTCGCGCTGAACGAGCAGCCGCAAAAACAACCCCCGCTGGCGAAACAGAAGCCATGATGATTTCAGCCAGACGCGCATATCGATCAGTGTTTCGGACGAACGAAGTGCGATGTACCCGCTTAAAATCGTTACCGGAAGCGAAATAAGCGCGATTTGCCAGCCGAAGAAATACCAGATAATCGAAGCGACGATCAGCCATGTGAGCGGCATCAGACCGAGCGCGGCAATAATGGTCGAACTCGAACCGGCAACGTCGGTGTCGTGCGTTTTGAAAATTCGTCCGAGTAGATTTGAGAAGAGGTACGCGGGCGAATGAATGATCGCGCCGACGATTGCCAAAGGCGCGAACACGATCAAAACTATGACGCGCAAAATCAAATAGCGGAAAACATACCACGTCGGATGTTGCAGAACCGACAAACTTTCGGTCGTGATCCCGCTCGCTTTTAGGTTGTTTTCGTAACGCGTAACTTTCTCGTTCAACTCAAGCATTTTCTCCGGATCGTTCTTTTCCAGCAGCGCATATTTCGCCGCCAGGTCCTGTAGCCTTCCGACGGTTTGCGTCAAAGTCTGTTTAAAAATCAGATTGTCAAAGACGGACGAAAACAATGCTTCAGCTTTCAGAACCGCGTCGAGTTCTGTTTCGGTTTCAAGATTCAAAGTTACAGCTCGCAGAGATTCTTCAATTCTCGCAGTTAACTGCACCACCGCATCACGTGGCGGCTCGCCGTTCGTATCGAGTTCAACTGCTTCAACATCAAAAATCTCGCCGTAACGAATTAAAGCCTCGCTTCTGAACGTAGTTTTGGACGTGTAATAAAGGCCAACCGGAACTATTTTCAAGCCCTTTCTGGATAATTCGCCGGTCATGGAGAAACCGCTCACTGACGCGGACGGTCCTGAAACTGCGCCGAGAGCGATTCGCGCCGCGCCGGTTTTTAACTTTTGCAATTGCGGCTCGTCGTGCGAAATTCCTTCGGGGAAAATAGCGATACAGCGTCCGCGCCCCAGCAGTTCAAAACAATTGTCGAACGTGACGGCATTACTCTCCGTTTTGGCGTCCGCGTCAATGCGCCGGTAAATCGGTAAAATCTCGAAAGTTCGCAGTAGAAACGCGCCGATTGGATTGTCGTATAGCGTTGATTTGGCGAGAAAGGAAACGCGGCGCGGCATCGACACAAAGACGAGAGCTGGATCGACCAATCCGTTCGGATGGTTGAGAACAAATAGTAACGCGCCTGTCGGCGGTACGCGTTCAACGTTTACGGCTTCGATGCGACGGAAAAACAGGCGAAGAGCGATGCTGATAATCGCGTGAATAATCCGGCGAACGGCCGAAGAGCCTTTGCCGAGGTAAATCATTTGCCAAAAACGAAGCGCTTTTACGCTTTCCAGCATCGGCAAAGATTCATTTTGTTGGTTAAAAGTTTCCAAAATGACGCATGGCTACTCCCTAATAAATCTTACCGCACTCAGCAAAATTTACAGTCATGCGGATTACCTATTAGTATCGGGAAAACCCGTCACAGCCACGAAAATTTTCTATTCGCGGTCGCCAGTAGAACATTAAGGCCAGAATGTAGAAAGACGGCAACCGATGCCGTCCTTCATCCTTGTAAGTTTTTAAACTTTCAAGCTATATATTGGAGCCGATGATAAGATTCGAACTTACGACCTGATGATTACAAATTCTTTTCAGCCATAATTCACTGACTACCACTGAATATCATAAGCCCATATTCACTGGACTTCATTACCTAGCTTTCGATTCGGTGATACTCCAAGTATGCAGGTGGTTGCTACAATTCTCGCTACACTTCGTTTTTGGTTCCATAGATAATTACGATGAAAGCCCCTGTCTGCCCACTGATCTGAGCTCGTGGTCCGCCGAGAACGGCTATCACAAAACCGGCAACTATAGCGGTATAGAGTGTCTGTTCCGGTTTCACGCCCGAGGCGATCGCAAAAGCAATTGCGAGGCGGCAAAGCCACGATCTCGACAGTTGGTATATCTTCGCGAAGGATGGTCAACAGCTTGGGCTCTAATTTTCTATACATTTGCCGGCATCAGGAAACTATTCTTTTGTAGATTCGTCTTCCGATTCCTGAAGCGTCCCTTCCGTGTCATCACCAAAATCCGGAATTTGATTGTATCCAGCAAGCCGAACCGCCGGATCTTCGACCGCTTCGAGCGGTTCGAAATCAACCAATTTCCCTTCGGACAAGTCCTGTTCACTGAAATGTTTTGTTTTTTCGACGGCCATAGTTTTCTCCTTAAAGTTCAATGTCTCAAGCTTTTATTGCTTTTTGTCGAGGTGCCAATTGAATTTGGTTTTAATTAAACCGATAAACTCCGGCTCTTTGAAACGCTTGCCGAAGGTGTTTTAGGTATTCTCTTCTCCTGCCTTCACATCTTTGAGAACGCCCGAACCTATTGCCGCCTTCGGATAGCACGCGAGCAGGCGAGCCGGCAACATCTCTTTTCCCGCTATTCTCTCGGCAAACCAAATACCGATTTTCAGGTAAACCGGAATTCGCTCCGGCGGATTGATAAAAGCACTCATTATTTTTCAATCGGTGCGTCAGACTGGTTGCTCCATTCAAAAAACGAGCCGTCATACATCACCACATCATAGCCGAGATATTGTAAGGTGAAATATGCGTGCGAAGCCTGTCCTCCTGTTCGACAATAGGAAATGACTTGTTTTGACGGCACAAATCCTTTGCCTTCGTAGAGTTTTTTTAACTCGGCAACAGATTTCATTACCGGATTTTCCTTGCTGATCAGATTTTCCATCCAAAACATATTGATGGCTCCGGGAATATGTCCGCCTCGAGGAATGCCGTCGCCCGGTTTTACTCCCGAAAATTCATCCGGCGGACGTGCGTCGAGAAGTAATATGTTGCCGGTTTTTCCAACGCCCAACTGCCACGAAACATCGCTCACGGTTTGCAGAAAAGTAACGGTTCTCTGATTTACCTGAGGAGTAAATTCAGCGGCAGAAAAATTTGTTTCGGCATTTGAAACCGGGCGTTTTTCGGCTTGCCATTTTTCCAAACCGCCATCAAGCAGAGCGACTCGTCCGCCGTGTCCGATATAATCGAGCGTGAAGAATGCCCGTGCGGCCATCAATCCCGACAAATCGCCGTAAATGACGATTCTGCCGTTGTTGCCAAGGCCAAGCCGCGAAAAAAGTTTTTGGAGATTCTCCACCGTCGGCAATTCATTTGGCATTCCGTCGCGGGTTGCCGTCAGTTCGTTCCACGCCACAAAATGCGAGCCTTCGAGATGGGCTTTGTCAAAATTGCCTTTGTTGGCGGCAACGTGCAGAATCACCAAATCTTTCGCTTTTAAGTTTTTGGCCAGCCAATCGGTCGAAACCAACATCTCCTTGCGGACTTTGCCGTTTTGGGCTTGGGCGGTGATCAAAGTGAAAGCGAGCGTCAAAATTAGTGCGATAAATATCTTGTTTTTCATTATTTTAAAACTGATTCTATGAAAATGCCCGCCAAGGCATTTTGTCGGCCCATAAAAATAGTCTCAACTGAACATTCTTGGTGCCAAACATACCGTTATTGCAGTATCTCTATTTGCTTTTATATTGCACGTCTGGAAGCAAAGATAACCTTTACAGTAACTAATTACGTCTTCAATTTGAGCCCGTGAGGACTGAATAGAGGGCAAAGCCGATTTCTAAAAAATGGTTGCAACGTTTGAAAGCAGACGAGATCAAAGGCCTATTAAGAATATGTTTTGACTCATTTCTGACTAAGAGAAGCGCAACCGTAAAACCGGAGATGCATTAGTAGAAATACTTGATCCCACAGTCCTTTACTGGACGCCTGCATGCTTAAAAAGCTGTGACGCGGCAAATGCCTCTTTAAACATCGCACGGTGATGTTTTTCGCGTTCAAGAGCGAGGCCGAAACTTGCGGCTGCATCGGCCCGTCCATCAGCATCGGCTTGTTTAATAAAATTCGGATACATCGTCTCGATCTCGTAATCTTCGCCGTTTGCCGATTCATCCAAATTTTCATGGGTCGTGCCAATGCCGCCCGCAGTTCGCAGGTGGTTGATTCCGTGGATCGTTTCCGCACCGGCTGCTTCCAGGAAAAGTTGAGCGTATTCAGGAAGACCTTCCTGCATCGCCTGCATCGCAAAAGCAGTGTATTCGAGGCGTGCCTTGGCCTCGCCAATTATTGCTTTCTGTAAATTTTCCTCTGTTTTAGTCATATATTACCTCCGAGCTTATTGATCACATTTTTTAGTTTGGTAGGTCAGGAGCAGTCCTGTGAGAATCCCCAACCCAAAGCCGACTCCAAGCGAGATCCCGACTGATCGCCACGGGTCGTGTTTGATCTTATGAGCTGTATCTTCAATCAGGTCTTCCGCTGCATGTTCGCCCTTTTTTAACAGCCGCTTTGTTTCAGCCATTCCTTCTTCGGCTACGTGTGTCGCCCGGGTCTTTAATTTTTCAACTTCAAAACCCGCAAGGGCTGCGTCTTCGACCCACCCGACAGCTTTGCCGAAAAATCCTTTGCCGTCAATGTTGGCTCCTATTATTCGTTCAGACATATTAAATTCTCCTTGATCTAAAAACCGTAGATCTTGGTCTTTAAGCGAAATCTTTACTCACCGCGTGGACCATAAACTCTAATTGACTCGCCGTGCCCTTAACTGATGGCACCAGACCTGTGACCCGAGCAATGCCAACTTTCAGACCAGACCTGTTCGGAATGGTAAGAGTTTATGGCAATAAAAGATCTCTAACCGTGTCGTAGCGCACAAAAGGCAATTTTCTTCTGTTATTGATGGCCATTGAACAGATAGAAGAATGGCAAGTCAAAGAGATCTGGAGCGGGATTTTAAGGTCGAGCAGTGAAAGCCGCTGTTGCCCGAGACGAGCCAATAGAAACTGGCTTTTATAACAAGGACGAAGATCCGTGGAGAGCTAAATCGCTGATAGATTGCGTGATATAATTGATCGGTTGACTAACTCAATTCACATCATTGGAGAATATATGAAAATCTTAATTGCCTCAGACGGGTCGGATTTCAGCACATTTGCTATTGACGCGTGTAAAGATATGGTAGCCAAGCCGGAAAACACCGCTTTCCTGATAGTTTCGGCAGTAGAATTTCCCAATGTTCTTACCCTATCGTGAATTTGGCGGAGCATCACCCGTCTATTACAACGAACTTGAGAAAGCCGGGAACGACAAAGCGGAGGAATCTGTTGGACAGGCCGAAACGCGACTCCGTTCCTTATTCCCCGAAATTAACCTCAATATAACGAAAGCAGTCGTAAGAGGATCGCCCGGACAGGTCGTTGTCGAAGAAGCTGAACGCTGGGGTGCGGATCTGATCGTAGTTGGATCGCACGGCTACGGTTTTTGGTCGAGAACTTTGCTGGGCTCGGTATCCCAGGCGATCGTCCATCATGCCCCGTGTTCGGTTCTGGTCGTTCGTAAGAATAAAAAGTGAGGCGAGGGATAGAGGCTAAATACTGGCCGCAATTCTTTCACGGTGTTGCTCTTTGCTGATCTCGAATATATTTCCGTCCTCAATGAGCAAGATTCGGTCGGCTTCCTGAGCGAGGCGATCATCGTGCGTGATCATCACAAAAGCCACGCCGCTTTCACGATTCATTTCACGCATCAATTGAAAAACTTCTTCGCCAGAAGCACTGTCGAGATTTCCCGTCGGTTCGTCCGCCAAAATTATTTTTGGAGCGTTGGCTAAAGAACGGACTATAGCGCACCGCTGATTTTGTCCGCCGCTCATTGCGTCGGGAAATTTATTGATCTGGTCGCTCAATCCTACTCTTTCCAGCAGCTTCAAAACTCGCATTCTTTGTTCTTCATCAGCTTCGCCGTGCCTTATCGTGATCGGCATCAAGGCATTTTCGAGACAAGTGAATTCATTTAACAAATAGTGTGCTTGAAAGATGAAGCCGACATCATCGCTGCGAAGCTGTGCCAGTTCGTCTTCATTAAGCAGAGAAATATCCACGCCGTTGATAAAAACTTTGCCGCCGGTCGGAACATCCAAAGCACCTAAAATATTGAGTAAAGTTGATTTACCGCTGCCGGATTGGCCGATGATCGCGACAAACTCGCGTGCGTAAATTTCAATGTCGAGACCGTGCAGAACTGGCACATTGACCTTGCCAAAATATGTTTTTTTTAAATCGCGCGTTTCAATCACGAGCATCGGCTTTTCGTTCGTAATTGGTTCGGTTTTAATTTTTTCAGCTGTCGTGGACATTTATTTCTAACGCATTACGTCCACCGGATTTAATTTCGCGGCTCGGCGGGCCGGCAATACGGCGGCTAGAACGGTTGAAATGATCGCTGCCAGAATCGCGAGTCCGATATACAAAGGGATGATTTTCGCGGGGAAAAGTGCTTTTGGTTCTTTGCCTTCAACCGTGATCGGACCTCTTAGCAAACTGAGCAGAAAAACAATGATCATTCCAAGAATCGCTCCGACCGAACTTCCCAATATTGCGACGCCCATACCTTCAATAATAAAGACCGTCAGAATTTGGCGTTGCTTTGCTCCCATACTTTTCAAAATGCCGATCTGCGCGGACTTTTGCAGTACCGAAACGACCAAAACCGACGCGATCGCAAACGCGGAAGCGATCAGACTAAATACAGAGATCAAATAGGCCGAAGCCTGCATCGCTTTCGTTGTCGTGAGAAAATCCGGAAAATCCTTTGTCCAGGGCTTGGCTTCGTAAGAAGTCAAAGCTGAGATAGTATTTGCCAGATTATCAACGTCATAAATATCGGCAACCTTGACATAAACTACGTTTACGGAGGTTCCAAAACTAAATAGACTCTGTCCGTTTCGAAGCAGAATGTAGGCTGTCCCGCGGCCTTGACCGCGACTGTAAATTCCAGCGATCGTAAAAGAATCGGCTTGCCCGGCACTCGACGTCAATCGAATTCTATCACCGACCGCAACATTCAGATCCTTTGCGAGCTCCGTGTCAATGACGATTTCGTCGCTCAATAGACCACGGTATTTGCCGCTAGTTAAATTTTTGGTAACAGGCGTAATGATGTCCAGAAGTTCGGGATCGGCACTTGTTACGGAAACCCCGATCGGGTTTGCACCTTTTGACGCGAACCCCTGTCCTGTAACGATTGGCGTGACGGCTTGGACATTTGGCAGGCCACGAACCGTCTTGACGACTTGTTCCCAATTATCGATAAACTTCAGTTGCGATGCTTGGTCTTCGATCCGACTCGAAGTTGGATTTTTATTGTCTGTCAGGGTTTTCGGGTTGGAATCGTCAACCCGAATCGTGATGTGCGGAATAGATTCGGTCAGCAAAGTCGAAATACTCCCGATCAAGCCGAATATGAGAGATGTGATGAAAATAACAATTATCACGCCTGCCGCGACCGCACTGATCGTCAAAACGGTTTGCCAACCGCCCGAGAGGAGATGGCGAAGTGCGAGCTGAAACTCAAACCGAAATTTCTTCGGAACGAGGGCAGAAATGAATATGTCGAAGATCTTTTGCATTTACTATTTCGCCTGAACTGATTTGCCCACGGTGATATTCGCGGTATCTGAAATAATAAGATCGCCGACCTCGAGCCCTGAAATAACGGGAACGCCTTCGCTCGTCAGCGGTCGCGTGACCACAATTTTTTGCGCCGCTTTACCGTTTTCGATAACAAAAACGACGGTTGCCTCGCCTGACCGCGTCAGCGAAGTTTGCGGGACGAGCAATCTCGTAACATCTTTTTCGGTAATGATGTTTACGTTGACGGTTTGCCCCGGACGTAGCCATTCGGGCGGATCGATAGGGATGATTTTAACCAAAATTGTCCCGCGGGTTTGATCAACCGCCGCACCTAATTCGGAAACTTTTCCCTTAAACCCGTTGGTCGAAAATGCGCCGGACGAGATAATTGTTTCTTGACCGACCTTTATCTCAGAAAGATTGTTTTCGTCCACATCGAGCCTGATCTCAGGTTCAATACTCACGAGAGTCAGTATGCCAAGACTGCCGACAGTTTGCCCGATCTCTGTATTGATCTTCGTTACCGTTCCGGCAAACGGTGCGATTACGACCGCGTTTCCGGCCTGTTGTTTAGCTACCAGAAGTGCCCTATTTGCTTCAGAAACTCGACGTTGTGCAACTTTTATGTCTTCCGGTCTAGCCCCACTCTGGACAGTGCGCAAGCGTGCCTGCTGAACACTTACATTCGCCTGAGCCGATCTCAAACTCGCCTGTGCCGAACGGACACTCGCCTGTGAAACCTCGATCGAACGCTTTTGAGCATCAACCCTTTTTGAGGCAACCTGCGAAGTATTTATAGCCGCGTCGTATTCCGAACGCGATATCACGCCCGCATCAACCAGAGACTTGCTCCGCTTGAGTTCTTTCGACGCTAGTTCCCGTTCGGAAACGAGTTGAGCCAAAACAGCATCTGCCTGGAGGACGTTTTTTTGAGCTTGAGTAATTGCCGAACGCTGCTGTTCGACTTGAGCATTTGCCTGGCGAACTTGTTCCATAACCGAATCGATATCGGAATTCAAGGCTCCGCGTGAAGCCAAAACGAGCTGTGACTGAGCCGTTTCAACCGCTGCTCCGGCTTGCAAAATCTGAGCTTCGGCGACGTCATTTTTTATGGTTGCGATCTCTTGTCCGCGAATTAAGGTGTCGCCTTCTTTCACGTTTAGCTCACGAACAACGCCTTGCGATTGCGAACCAACATTTGTTTCTGTTGTGCCGCCGACACGCCCGCTGCTGGCAATACTTTCGGTAATAACTGCTTGTTTGGGCTGAACTAGAGTAACTTTCGTCGGGCGTGTATAAAACCAGAGAACCGAAATTACGATTATAGAAATGATGCCGAAAATGATAATTCTGACGGTCCACTGCTGCTTTGTTTTCTTGCCACTCCGCGGATCTTCCCGGGCAAGGTCATCATTGGAGAAACTCTTGCTATCTACGACCGTCGGCGTACTCGAGGGTTTTGCCAACGCTGTAGTTAAGCTTTCTTTTGGCTGACTATTAACCTTAGTTTTTTCGATTGTTTCCGTTTTAGACATTTTGCAAACCTAAGCGTCCGAATTTTGAACCGATTTAGAGGGGCTAGTCCGCGAAATATTTCTTAGCCCGGCGATCGGATAGATCTTCTAGTCTCGAAGTAAAGCACATTTTCTATCTTTTGTGTGTGTGCAAACAGACAGTCGGAATCGTCAGGACAGAACATCATTAAGTTTATCTTCCGTGTGAAAAAAAATGATGCTAGCAAGCGGGGTGCATTTCGTTGGTTCTGTATGTTTGGCAATGCACGGGTGACGATTCGTTAAACGGCTAACACTAGGTCAGAGGTATCTGCGGAAAAATTATGAGGGAATTGGCTTGAAAATCTTGATCGCCACGATGGTTCAAGTGCGGATGAAGAGCTTCTTAGTCACTTGCCGGATTGCATTTCCCCGACTCGAGGACTTTTATGAAGATAACAATACTTTTTACTTTGCTTTTTTCAATTTTAGCTTTTTCGGCATGCCAACCAGCATCGACCGGCAAAATGTCGAACACAGGGGCGAAGGCATCGTCAAACGGAATAAAGCAAACTACGGTCGAAGAGGCGAAAACGGCAGTTGACGGAAAAGACGTGCAGTTTATTGACGTTAGAACCGAAGCCGAATACGCAGGCGGGCACGCGCCGAAGGCCGTGAACTTCCCGCTCGACACCCTCGAAAAAGATTTGAGCAGACTCGATAAGAATAAGCCCGTTTATGTGATTTGCCAAACCGGAACGCGTTCGCAGAAAGGCTCTGAGATTCTGCTGAAAGCCGGTTTCACAGACGTTTATAACATCGGCGGTGGAACGTCAGCGTGGACTCAAGCCGGTCTGCCCATTGAAAAGTTCGAAAATCAAACAAGCAAATTAGACGATAGGACACGGATGGCTTTGCTTGCGGCTTTGGCAGACGAACGAAGATCGGAGGCAGAATATGAAGCCGTGATTGCGAAATTCGGCGACGTGCGACCGTTTTCCAACATCGTCAACGCAGAAAAACGTCACGAGACGTTTTTACTTCCATTGTTCGAAAAGTACACGACTGAAGTGCCCAAAAACGAATTTGGCAAAGGTAAAACTCCGACCCCGGCAACAATCGCTGAAGCCTGTCAAAACGGCGTGACTGGCGAAAAGGTAAATATCGCGCTGTATAAAGGTTTTCTGGAATTCGTTAAAGAACCGGACGTCCGCCAAGTTTTTGAGTATTTGCGCGATGCTTCGCAAAACAATCACCTGCCAGCTTTTGAAAGGTGCGGTCAAGGCCGCGGTAAGGGAAGTGGTCGCGGGTAAGGTTTTTGCCACTGCATGGTATGAAGGGTCGTCAAACAAATAAAGTCAGCTCAGGAAGAATTATGAGGAAATTGGCATGAAAATCTTGATTGCCCACGACGGTTCACCAGGAGCTGGCGAGGCTCTCAACGATTTGAAGCGTGCGGGTATGCCACGTGACGCAGAAGCATTACTTATTAATGTTAAGGAGTTGTGGCTGCCACATTTCGCGAACAAGAGTGAACCGAAATATGTGGCGGCTTCAGGGATTTCATCGGCGCTTCAAAATGTAAG
>JBBRUA010000053.1:0-12960 GCA_038248245.1 Pyrinomonadales bacterium
ATGAAGTTGAATCGCATCAAGCCTGGCGCTTTTTTCGGCGTCGATTATTTTCTCGATCGTGGCATTTACAAATACACCGATCTTCTCCACACGCATAATAATTTTCTCGCCGATCGCCGCCGCGCTATGAGGCGAAATATATCTTTTACTAACTTTATAAAAGTTAAATCCGATCGCGTCAGCACCGCAATCCACCGCGTTCTGCGCGTCTAAAAGATTGGTAATGCCGCATATTTTTACTCGCATTTTTGATTGCCTCCCGGACAACGCCATTCCTTACGCGGGTCGCGATTGGACTTGAGTCTAGTCTGATCCTTATAACGTAAATGCGAAGCTTTCAAATCCACTCTCTCAAAATTTGCCGGGCGTCTCCTGTCCGCATCAGCGTTTCGCCGATCAGGAAGCCGTCGTATCCAAGTGACTTTAGTTCCTCGATCTGAAGCTTCGTGGAGATGCCGCTTTCGGCGATCATCAATGCTCCGGGCGGCCGAAACGGAATTAGTTCGCGTGAAACATCGAGCGAAACTTCGAGCGTTTGGAGATTTCGATTGTTAACCCCGACAACCGTCGCACCGATCCTCGCCGCGGTCTCGAGTTCAAATAAAGTGTGGACCTCGACGATCACATCCATGCCGAGGTCACGGCTGGCAAGGTCATGAAGCTCGGCGAGAGGCGTTTCGTCGAGAGCGGCGACGATTAGTAAGATCACGTCAGCCCGGGCGGCGGCAGCCTCGAGAATCTGAAATTCATCAACAATAAAATCTTTTCGCAATAGCGGCAGGTCAACTGAGCTTCTAACTTTAACAAGGTCATCGAGCGAGCCTTTGAAAAAATCTTCCTCGGTCAGAACGGAGATTGCCGCAGCACCGCCGTCGCGGTATTTAATTGCCATTTCAGCGACATCAATGCCATCGTTTATGACGCCTTTCGAAGGTGAGGCACGTTTGATCTCGGCAATGATATTGGTTCTGTCCTTTCGCCTCAAAGCCGTCTGCAGACGATATTTTTCGGCATCTCGACGAAAATTGAATGCAGTTTCTCTTAATGCAACGAGGTCCGTCTCGGCTTTTTGATGTTCCAGATTTTTGCGCTTGATAGCGACTATTTTGTCGAGAAAGGTTTCGCTCATTTCGTGCTTTCTATTCGTAATTTACTCAGTTTCTCGCGAGCCTGACCGCTTCGGACGCTGGCTTCGGCTATCTTATATGCATCGCCCAGATCGTCGGCCTGTCCACCAACATATATCGCCGCCGCGGCATTTATTAGGACGAGCATTTCGGCCGCTTCGCTCTGGCGGTTGTCGTTGATTATTTCCTCGATCAATGCTGCACTCTCGTCTGCCGAACAGTTCAACGGAATCTCGCCTTTGATATGGTCGATCCCGAAATCACTTGCCGAGATTGATATTCGTCTCACTTTTCCGTCCTTGATCTCAGCTACATGCGTCGTACCCGTCAATGCAATCTCATCGAGGCCACTATCACCATGTACGATCCAAGAAAGAGGCGTCCCAAGTCTCGCGAGAACGTTTGCCGTCAATTCCAGTCGGTCCTTGTCCCAAACTCCGATCACTTGATGCGGTGCCGAAGCGGGATTGCAAAGCGGGCCGAGATTGTTGAATATCGTCGGCTTTCCTAACTTTCGCCGGGCATTTGCGAGCGTCGGCGATAACGAATGAAATCGGGGTGCGAACATAAAACATAGTCCGTTGTTGTTCAGATTCCTCTCGCTCATCTCAGCATCAACATCAACTTCGATCCCGAGCAGCGAAAGAACGTCCGAACTCCCCGACTTACTTGTCGCCGCCCGGTTCCCGTGTTTCGCGACCGGAAGGCCGGATCCTGCGATAACGAAAGCAGCGGCGGTCGATACATTGAAGGTCTTGGCGCTACTTCCGCCCGTGCCGACAATGTCGACGCAGGAGGCATGATGCGAAGAGATTCTCTTCATCCGTTTTTGCATGATTGCGGCAAAAGCGAATAATTCGTCTTCCGTCGTGCCTTTATCGTTCCAGGCAGCGAGAAGATTCGACAAAGGTTCTTCCGAAGGCTCGGATATTAGAGCATCAAACAAAGATTCGGCATCGCCCGGCACGAGGTCACGACCGGAGCTAAATTCTGTCAAATAATGCCTTAATATTTTCTCGCTCATTTTAGCTCGCTTAGACTGCTCCGCTCTCGGCGATCTCAATTGCTCTAAGTAGAACTTTTGCCTTGTTTACCGTTTCGTCGAACTCGAGTTCCGGCACTGAGTCGGCAACCACACCGGCGCCGGCTTGGATTTTTGCGATTCCATTCTCTATAACCATAGTTCGTATCGCGATGCAGGTGTCCATATTGCCGGAATAATCAAAATAGCCAACCGCACCCGAATAAATGCCGCGTGTCGTCGGTTCAAGCTCGCGAATTATCTCGATCGAGCGAACCTTCGGTGCCCCGGAAACCGTTCCGGCAGGGAAGCAGGCAGCTAGTGCATCGAATCGATCCAGACCTTTCCGAAGTTTCGACGAAAGGGAACTTACCAAATGCTGGACGTGCGAGTATTTCTCGACGTTCATCAGCATATCGACCGTAACACTACCGTATTCCGAAACGCGGCCGAGGTCGTTGCGGCCGAGATCGACGAGCATCAGGTGCTCGGCAACCTCTTTTGCATCGCGACGCATTTCTTCGGCGAGAGCGTCGTCCTCGATCTGACTCTGTCCGCGAGATCTTGTTCCTGCGATTGGGCGATATTCGAGGCGATCATGCTCACAACGAACGAGCATTTCCGGCGAAGCCCCGACGATCGCTTTACTGTCGAAATTGAGCAGAAACATATATGGAGAAGGATTCAGCGAGCGAATCGCGCGATAGATCGATACCGGCGAAGCGTTCGTTTCGCGTATAAAGCGTTGCGACAGAACGACCTGATAACACTCGCCGGCACTGATCAGTTCCTTGACCTGGACAACGGCCGCTTCAAAATCTTCGCGCTTCCAGTTCGATCTGGTCTCGCTGCCCTCGATCGGTCCGCCGCTTTTGGGAACGTGCAGCTCTCCGTTCTCTAGCGTTTGTTTTATCTGCTGATTTCGCTTCTGTGCTATGTCGTAAAGGCCTTTCAGGCTTTCCTCATCGTGAGCTTCGTCGGTGAAAACGAGCGAGATTATCTTGATAATCTGCTTCGCGTGATCGAATGCAACGATCGAGCGAAAGAACATAAATTCTGCTTCGTTGGCTCGGCTGTTTTGAGTCTCACGCTTGAGCGAAGGCTCGAACCATTCGGAACAAGCAAAACCCAGATAACCGATGGCGCCGCCAATAAACGAAGGTAGGTCCGCGTCCGTAGGTGCGTGGCAGTCGGCGAAATATTTTCGCAGGAATTCAATCGTTCCGGTTTCTAGCTTCTCCGATCTAGACGCCCGCGAAATCGTTACGCTGTCCTCGCTCCCTGATAAAACCATTTCCGGGTTCGCACCGATAAATGAATACCTCGCGAGATTCTTGCCGCCCTCAACCGACTCCAGCAGAAACGAATTTTTGGCTGTGGCTGAGAGCTTCAGATAAACGCTAAGCGGCGTCAAAAGGTCTGCTGGCATCGTTGTGACAACCGGTATCACGTTCGTTCTAAGTGTTTTCTCTGACTCGATCATGAATGTAAAAGTTTCCCGCAAAAATGAAAAACGCCGCCCGTTTAGTTTCGAGCGGCGTCAAAGTTTGTGTGACCAAATGAACGAACTGATCGTCCTATCCAAAACAAACAAACGCCGACGCCCTAAACTGCCACCAACCTAAGTTAGTTCGCCAGTCGGCCGCATTTTGGATGTTCGTTCGAGCGAAAGTCATTGATATATGAGTAGCAAAGTTAGAAACGGTCTGTCAAGCTACATCTTCTCCGGCACTTCGATCCCCAAGGTATTCAAGGCAGACGTGAGTGATCGCCGAGCAATGTCCGCTGTGACGATCAAAACTGAACGTTTTACTTCATCCGGTTCGATCAGAATCTTGTGGTTGTGGTAGAAAAGATTAAAGGCTTTGGCGAGCGTAAACGTATATTTTGCAAGAATTGCGGGCTCGTTCTGTTTTGCGGCTTGTTCGACCGTTTCTTCGAGGCGAGCGGACAAAACAACCATCGACCAGATGTCGGTGCCGATTTCAGTCGAGAGCAGTTCGGCGGTTACTCCGCTTTCGGCGATGCGTTTACGACAATCGTCGAGCGTTTCTCCTTTTTCTTCAAGTTTGCGAAAAATCGAATTTGCTCGGACGGCGGAGTATTGGACAAAGCAACCGGTTTCGCCTTCGAATGACAAGGCTTCTTTGAAATCGAAAACGATCACCGTATTTCGCGTGAATTTCAAGAGAAAATACCTTAACGCACCGACCGCAAGTTGATGAGCGATCAGGGTTTTTTCTTCGAGGCCTGAATCCGCGTGCCGCGATTCGACCTCTGCTAGGGCATTGGTTTCGAGGCGATCGATGAGATCGTCTGCCTTAACGCCGAGGCCTTTGCGGCCGCTCATTTCGATAAACGTTTTCTTTCGATCCTCGTCCGATAGTGCAAAGCCAAGTTCCTCAGCCGCGGCCGGCGATAGGGCGACCATCTCGTAGGAGAGGTGAATGCTTGCCTTTTCACCACGTTCGGGCGAGATCGCTGCAACGCCTTTGCGGACAATGTCCTGAGGGTACGATTGCCGCGAGTCGATCACATTGTAAATCGTTTCTCCGCCGCCAAACGACGGAGTACGGACACTCTTGTCCGTCTTGCCGATTCCTCTGGCTAAAGCTTCCGATGAAGAAGAACCGACAGCAGTGTCGGTACTCCGTGCGGTCGTTATCCAGACATCGTGGCCATTTTTATATTGGTGGAAATACTTGTAATTAAAATCGAGGCCGAGGATGCCGAGCTTCCACATTTGGTAGGCGATGTCTTTGCCGGTGTAGGTAACTGTGCCGTTTGAGCGGACTAAGATCTTGTCGGTCTCATTATCTTCGTTGCCGGCGTGTTCCTCAAACGGCATCACCCAACAGCCGGCCTGTTTGCCCTCGGTTTCGAAACGAATAACGCCCAACTGCTTCATCTGTTCGAACGCGCGATCCCAAAAGTGCAGGTGCAGGATCTCCGATTCTCGCGGCAATAGGTCGTAGCGAATGGATAACCGCTCCATCGTATCGAGAATGCATTCGACGTTTCGCGTAGCGACGAAATCCGCGAGTTCCGCCGTGTCATTGCCTCCGGCTTCGATCAGGTGAAGCACTTCGGCCCGCTTTTCTTTCAACTCTTCGTTCGTCTGATACTCAACGCCGACTTTGGCGTAAAGATCCCAACAGTAGTAGTCGAAAGTCTTCCCCGCAGCCTTTAATTCGTGATCCAAAGCTTTTATCGATGCCAGATCCCGTTTCTCAAGATAAATAAATCCGACGACGACGTCAGCAACCTGAACTCCCGTGTTATCAATATAATTTTGAACCTCGACGCGTTTACCCGTTGCCTTCAAAATGCGTTGAAAGGTGTCGCCGAGGACTGAATTACGGACGTGACCGATATGGGCGGATTTATTTGGGTTGACGGACGTGTGCTCAACACAGACCTTTGTTGCGTCCGGCAAGATCGACCGGCCCGAATTGGGAAGCGGTTCGGTTGCGGCATTTGCCGATAGAAAACGCGAACGGTCAAAAAAAACGTTGAGATAACCCGCACCCGCAACTTCAACGCGACCGACAAAATCGACCGATTCCAATTTCGACTTCAGGATCTCCGCGATCTCACGTGGATTTTTCTTCTCGCCGGTCGCGAGTTTGACCTGTTTTACAAGCTCGAAAGCAACCGGAAATGCGATGTCGCCAAGCTCGGTCTTCGGCGGCGTTTCGGCTGCAACTGCGGTTAGTTCAATGCCAAACTCTTCTCTCGCCGTTGAACGGACGGCCTCACGTAAATTTTCTTGTATCTCGATCAGGGTCATATGAATCAGTTTTCGTCTATTTAATAAAGAAATCAGTATAGACGTAAGCCTGTGCATTGCCCAAATATGAACAGTTTAGCCATTCAATAAATTTTGCGTTTTCATCGATCTCCATGACAATTCGACGAATACGCACAAGTTATCCGAAAAGTCCTGTGATGTTTGCGGAACAGCTCTCGCCGCTGATTTTTCCCTTTTTAACGCAAAAACGTTAGTATCTTACCTTTATGCGTACCCTTTATTTTGATTGCTTCGCTGGTGCGAGCGGGAACATGATCCTTGGTGCGATGGTCGCGCTTGGAGTAGATCGTGAGCGATTGACAACGGAACTAAAGAAACTTGAGATCGCCGATTTCGAGCTTATTTTCACCGATGTCGACCGCTCGGGCATCTCGGCAACGCATCTGGAAGTAAAGGTGCCGTACGAAGATGTTCACCGGCACCTTCACCACATCGAGTCAATAATCGGGAACTCCGGCCTCGCTGAAACAGTAAAAGAAAGGTCGATCAAGATTTTTACACGGCTCGCGGAGGCAGAGGCAAAGATCCACGGGGTCGGCGTTCAAAAGGTTCATTTTCACGAAGTCGGGGCGATGGATGCGATCATTGATGTGGTCGGTTCCTGCATTGCTTTTGAGATTCTCGGAATCGAACGTTTTGCATGTTCTAAGATCCATGTCGGCAGCGGTTTCGTAGAAATGGCGCACGGCAAATTCCCGGTGCCGCCGCCTGCAGTTGCTGAACTTTTGAACGGGGTTCCGATCTATTCAACTGAAATTGTCGGCGAACTTATTACGCCAACAGGTGCGGCTATAATCTCAACACTGTGCGATAGTTACGGTGAATTGCCTGAGATATCACTCGAACAAACTTCGTATGGCGCCGGGACACGAACGTATGAGCGATTTCCCAATGTTTTGCGAGTAATGATCGGCAAAGAAAAAGACCTCGAAGCCACGACGTACCGCGACAAAGACGCGAAAGCTTTTGGGATTGAACAAGAAAGAACAAACCACGAACGATTAACGCTTATCGAAACAAATATCGACGATCTTTCTCCGCAGATCCTCGGTTTCGTTATGGAGCGTTCGTTCGAACTTGGAGCATTGGATTGCTGGTTTACACCGATCCAGATGAAAAAAAATCGGCCGGCGACGATGATCTCGATCCTATGTGAATCGGTGAAAAAAGATACATTCACGCGACTGCTTTACGAGGAGACAACGACGATAGGTGTCCGTGTAACTCAGATCGAACGCGAATGCCTAGATCGCGAGATTCTTCGCGTTTCGAGCAAGTACGGTAACATCGACGTAAAGGTCGCAAAGTTGTACGGGAAGATTGTAAATGCGATGCCGGAGTATGATCAGGTGAGGTCTGCGGCACTGGAACACGCTGTTCCGTTCCGCGAGGTTCGTGATGCGGTATTGGCTGGGCTGGAAAAGGTCTGGATCGCAAGCAAAGCGAATGCATAAGATTTATGGCTAAGAAAATTACAAAAAAAGTCGATCTAAAAAAGATTGCCGATGGCGTCAGGTTAATGCTTGAGGGCATGGGCGAAGATCCGGAACGGGACGGTCTCAAACTCACGCCGGATCGGGTAGCGGATTTCTATGCCGAGTTGACGGAAGGAATGTGGCAGGATGCGAAGGAACATATAAATCCGCTGCCAGGCGACTCGCATGATGAAATGGTGATCGTCAAAGACATTTCGATAGCGTCGGTCTGTGAGCATCATTTAGCTCCATTTACCGGAAAATGCCATATCGCCTATATTCCGAAGGGCGGCCGCATCGTCGGCCTGTCGAAACTCGCCCGCATTGCCGAGGTTTTTGCACGTCGGTTGCAGGTTCAGGAACGCCTGACCCAGCAGATCGCGCAGACGCTTTACGACACGCTCGAACCTCTCGGCGTAATGGTTGTCATCGAGGCAGAACACACATGCATGACTCTTCGCGGAGTAAAAAAACCGGGGGCGGTTACTATTACATCAGCAGTTTTGGGTGGTTTCCGCAAGGATCCGCGAACGCGGGCCGAGGCTATGTCATTGATCAAAGGTTAAGGGAAAATAAATGAAGAAAACAACGATCTTATTTTTTGTAGTCGCTCTGCTCTCGTCTTCGATCTTTGCTCAAGATCGCACATCTAGTTTCGACGAGAGCAAAATGCGGGAACGCGTCAAAACTCTCTCTGCGGACGATTTCGAAGGCCGAGGACCGGGAACTGATGGCGGAAAACGAGCGGCACAGTACATTGCCGACCAGATGAAAGCGAGCGGCGTAGCTCCCGCTAATAACGGATCTTATTTCCAAAATGTAAAGCTAGTCGGCGTGAAGGCTGACCCATCGACGCAGCTTCGAGCGACGGTCACGAAGAGCGGCACGAATAGTAATTTCAAGTTTGGAGATGATTTCGTCGCAACGACGGGAGCCCAGACGCAGAATATATCTGTGCAAGCTGAGATCGTTTTCATGGGATATGGAATAGACGCGCCGCTCTACAAATGGAACGACTACAAGGGCGATCCGAACCAGTACAAAGGAAAAGTACTGGTGATTCTCGTTAACGATCCGCCTGCAACCGACGCTGAGCCGAATCTGTTTGGCGGGAAAGCCTTGACGTATTACGGACGATGGACTTACAAGTATGAGGAGGCTGCCCGAAAAGGCGCGGCCGGGGTCATTTTGGTCCACACCAATGAATCCGCCGGCTACGGTTGGAACGTTGTTCGAACGTCGAATGGCAATTGGCGTTACGAGATCGCCCGCACGGCCGGCGAAACGACGCCTTTTCTGAACTTTAAGTCGTGGATGACCAACGATGCTGCGAAAAACCTGTTGAGCGTGGGCGGTCTCGACCTCGAACAGTTAAAACAGCAGGCCAAGAGCCGTGATTTCAAACCCGTAAACCTTGGGGTAACGGCAAATCTTAACTTGAAAAGCGAACTCAAAACGTTCGACTCGCCGAACGTTGTCGGAATGGTCGAGGGTAGCGATGCGAAGCTGAAAAGTGAGTTCGTCGTGTTCTCCGGCCATTGGGATCACCTCGGAATTGGCGAGGCTGACGCGAGCGGCGACAAGATCTACAACGGTGCCTATGATAATGCGTCGGGTATAGCCGCGATCCTTGGCATAGCAGATGTTCTAACAAAAATGCCAAGGAAACGGCGGCCAAAACGTTCGATGCTTTTCTTTTTCCCGACTGCCGAGGAACAAGGCCTTTTGGGTGCCGAGTATTTTGCAGAAAAACCGCTCTTCCCACTTAACAAGATCGCCGGCAATGTGAACATCGATGGTGTCAATTTCTTTGGAAAAACGAAGGATTTTTCTGCTCTTGGAGCGGAACGTTCGACGCTCGGAGCCATTGTCGACGAAGTAGCACGTGAGAGAAAAATGATCGTCGAAGGCGATATGCGGCCGGAACAAGGATTCTTTTTCCGGTCTGATCATTTCCCCTTTGCCAAAGCGGGTGTTCCGGCAGTTTCGCTCCGACACGGAGACGATTTTCTCAAACCGCTCGCCGGTGAGGCCCTGAATTTCTTCAGTAATTATAACTCCAAATACTATCACCAGCCGTCTGATCAATACTATGACTGGTGGGATGCGGGTTCAATGGTCCAAAACGCCGAACTCGGCCTAGCCATCGCATTGAAGATCGCAAATTCGCCAACCTTGCCAAGATATAAAGACACAGACGAGTTTTCGGCGGCGGATAAGAAGCGATTTGCCAAATGATTAGCTAATGTAATTGCTATGCTTAGCTAAGCGTGAAATAATAACTCGGTGAGGTTGATATATGACGAAAGTAAATATGCATGATGCGAAATCCCGTTTGAGTCAACTAGTCGAGATGGCAAAGAATGGGGAAGAAGTCGTTATTGCGAAGAACGGCGTACCGGAAGCTCGGTTGGTACCATTTAATCCAAGGCCGAAAAACTGGTTCGGCATGGACGAAGGAAAGATATGGATGGCAAATGATTTCAATGAACTGCCTGATGATATCTTGGACTTAATGAGTGATCCTAAGATATTTCCGGACGAAACCAAGGAAGATGAATGAGGTATTTGGTTGATACACAAATCTTTCTATGGTTCCTATCAGAACGTAATCGTTTCTCGGAGAAAGCAAGGCAGTTTCTAGAAGACACCGAATCTAATCAGTTCTTTTTGTCCGATGCGTCAGCTTGGGAATGCTCGATCAAGTTTGGGGTAGGGAAGTTGAAGCTACCAGAAATGCCGGAGCTTTTCTTCATGGATCGAGTGAGACAATCGGACTACAAACATCTGCGTATTGACCTTCTACACGTCACTCGAGTCCATTCCTTGCCGCAGTTGCATCGCGATCCGTTTGACCGATTGTTGATAACCCAAGCGATGGTGGAGGGAATGACAATAATCTCCGAGGATCGAGTTTTCAAATTGTATGAAGTCGATTTATTAACATTAAAAGATATTTCCTAATGGCCAATACTTTCTACATAACAACGCCGATCTACTACGCGAACAGCTTGCCGCATCTTGGGCATCTGTACACGACGATCGTGGCGGACGCGGTTCGGCGGTATAAAAAACAACGTGGATTTGATACTTATTTTCTGACCGGAACTGACGAGCACGGCATAAATATCCAGCGTGCAGCAGAGAAAAATGGCCGTTCGCCACAGGAGCAGGTCGATCTTATCGCCGGTGAGCTAAAGCGAATGTTTCACGATTTCGGACTCGACACCGAGAACGGCGGATATGACATTTTCATGCGCACCACCGAGTCGTTTAACTACGACGGTGCTCAGTACATTTGGCGGGAGATCGCGAAAAATAAGACACCGAAAGGGAACGGGACAATCTATAAAGGCTTTTACGAAGGCTGGTTCTGCGCTCCGTGTGCGGAGTTTAAGACCGAGGATCAATATTTCATGCCTGAAGGCTCGGAGACACCGAGTTGCCTGATCCACGAGCGTCCGTTAGACAAGGTTGCGGAGGAAAGTTATTTTTTTCGCCTTTCCGATTATGACGAATATTTGATTGCCTTGATCGAGGGTGAGTCCGGCCTTGTAAGGCCTGATGCGCGTAAAAACGAAGTATTGTCGTTCATTCGCGGCGGATTGCAGGATCTGTCGATAAGCCGTCAAAAGGGTTCGGTCTCGTGGGGAATTCCCGTTCCAGGCGACGAAAAGCATGTGATGTATGTCTGGCTCGACGCACTGTCGAACTACATTACGGCGTTGGGATACGGAAATTCGGAGAAAGCTTCGGTTGGGTTCGATAGGTATTGGCAGAATGTAACGCATTTGGTTGGTAAAGACATTTTGCGTTTTCACACGGTCTATTGGTTTTCGTTTTTGCATGCTGCGGGCTTGGGTCTGCCGAAGACTGTTTACGCTCACGGAATGTGGCTGGATGCCGATGGCCGAAAGATGGGAAAGACAATAGGTAACGTGATCGAAGTTGATGTGTTACATGAACATTTTCAGGTCGATGCGTTACGGTATTTTGTGCTTCGAGATATGGTTTTTGGACAGGACGGAAAGTTTGGGTATGAAAACTTGATCGAACGGGCGAATGCTGATCTCGCGAGCGGACTTGGGAATCTTGCGAGCCGGACGTTTTCGATGATCACGAAATATCGCGAAGGACTGATCCCAAGCGGTAAAATAGCCGACGAAAACTATCTCGCGGCAAAGCGTGCCGGTGTCATTGCGGACGAACAGGAATTGGCGTCGGTCGTGGAACACGCGAGAGATGAATTTTTACGACGGTTTGAGAATTTTGAGTTTAGCCAGGGACTGGAAACCCTTTGGACCGTGATTGCGAGGGTCGATAAGCTGATCTCGGACTCGAAACCTTGGGAGCTTATTAAGGATGATAAACAGACAGAGACGCTAAACGCGGTGCTCTATCGAGCCTGCGAGACGTTGCGGTGGCTCTGCGTTCAGCTATATCCGGTGATGCCGGATGCTTCCAAAAATATTTACAGCCAGATCGGCCTTAGCGAAGACATCGCCGCTCTCGATCCGGCAAATCTAAAATGGGGCGGCCTAGCCGCTGGAACAAAAATCGGCGAAACGGTCGGCGTTTTCCCGAGAATTGATAAGAAAAAAGTTATGAGTGAAATAGAAGAGAAAGCAGAAGCCAGAGGTGAGAAGCCAGAAGAAACCACCGTCGTTTCAGAACCGGGAGCGACGTCGGCCACGTCGCCTGTTGCCTCGGAAACGACTGCGGATATGGATAATTTCATCACGATCGATGATTTCCTGAAGGTCGACCTTCGCGTCGGTGAGATCAAGGTCGCGGAGCGCATTCCGAAGGCCGATAAACTCCTGCGTTTCGAGATCGACCTCGGCGAAGAGAAGCCCCGACAAATACTCGCCGGCCTCGCCGAATATTATGAACCCGAAACGCTAATCGGCCGCAAAGTCGTCGTCGTCGCAAATCTAAAACCCAGAATGATGCGCGGCCTAGAATCGCAGGGCATGATCTGCGCCGCTTCGTTGGAAGACGATTCCGGTCCAAAACCAGCATTGGCCGCTTTTCTGGAGGATGTTGAGCTCGGGGCGAGGTTGAAGTAATGAATTTCGACTGGGATCCGAAAAAGGCGGCGGCGAATATTAAAAATCACGACGGAGTGACTTTTGAAGAAGCCGAGTCGGTCTTTGGTGATCCCGTTGCCGCCGTGTTTCTTGACGACGATCATTCGTTGAATGAAAAACGTGAGATAATAATTGGGTATTCAAGCGACAAACGACTTTTGATTGTTTGTTTCACTGAGCGAGAAGACCAGATCAGAATCATTACCGCCCGGCGTGCGGACCCTGATGAACGCCGCAAACACGAAAATGAGCCAAACTGATGCTGACGACGATATGCGACCTCACTACGATTTTGATTACTCCAAAGCAAAGCCAAATCGGTTCGCGGAGAAATACAACAAAATGGTCCGCCACGTAGGTCTAGCCCCCGATGTCGCGGACGAGTTTCCAACTGAGGAGTCTGTCAATAACGCACTGCGTGATTACATCCGAATTA
>JBBRUA010000054.1:0-12803 GCA_038248245.1 Pyrinomonadales bacterium
GACTCTATCTTTTTTCGATCCTGGTGCTTTTTCGGCCGTACGAGCTTATTCCCGGACTCGGCTTCCTGTCGGCGACGGCATTTTACTTTGCACTCGTCACGATCGCTATCTATGTTCCCACCCAGCTAGCGACCGAAGGAAACCTGACGATGTTCTCGACTGAGGTGAAGGCGATTCTAGCATTAACCGTTATCGCGATCGTCACGATCCCGATCGCCAAAGATCCGGGCCTCGCCTTCGAAAAATTCAACGATCCGTACATCAAGGCGGTATTGATCTTCATAGTTCTGATAAACGTCGTGCGAACACGCAAACGTCTGATGGGGCTGATGTGGTTGTCGATCGGTATCGCGATCTACCTGTCTTTCGCGGCCCTCAATTTGTATATGAAGGGGCAGTTCAACGTCGAAGACTACCGTGTCGGCGTCGATGTCGGCGGAATGTTCGGAAATTCGAACGAAATGGCAATGCACCTTGTGATGATGACCCCGCTCGTTATCACGCTCGGGATGGCCGCCAAATCTGCGTTGCTGCGTTATTCGTATTTCATCATGGCGGTCCTATTTATCGGGGCGAACATGGTCACATTCTCGCGCGGAGGTTTTCTTGGCTTGCTCGCTTGCGGAGCGGTCATGGCATGGAAACTCGGCCGACGCCATCGTCTGAATGTCTCGATCGCATCGATCGTTATCGGCGGTATCATTATTCTTGCAGCACCCGGGAATTATGGCCTTCGAATGCTTTCGATCTTCATCCCGGGACTCGATCCGGTCGGTTCCAGCGATCAGCGAAGAGAACTGTTAGAACGTTCCTTGCTTGTAACGGCCCGCAATCCGTGGGGTATCGGCATCGGCAATTTCCCGATCGTCGGGATTCGCAATCTGCAATCACATAACGCTTTCACACAAGTTTCTGCGGAACTTGGTATTCTCGGCCTTATTGCGTATTTAGTGTTTATGATCAGCCCGTTTCGAAAGTTGTCGGCGATCGAACGCACGCTTTACGAAAAGCATGAGGCAAACTGGTTCTACTACCTCGCGATCGGCCTTCAGGCCAGCATCATCGGCTACATGGTCTCGAGCTTTTTTGCGTCCGTTGCGTATAATTGGTTTATTTACTACCTTATCGCCTACGCGGTGGCGTTTAGGAGAATATACAGCCTCGAAAACGGTTTAACCGAAGATGTAAAGGCACGGCCACTGTGGGACACCGTATCTGCCGGAGCAAGATGATCTACGTACTTGCGGAGATATTTTTTTGGGTTGGT
Source organism: Pyrinomonadales bacterium (assembly GCA_038248245.1). GTDB lineage: Bacteria > Acidobacteriota > Blastocatellia > Pyrinomonadales > Pyrinomonadaceae > OLB17. The sequence continues at coordinate 1,268 of JBBRUA010000054.1, forward strand.
TTGGCGACGCTGGCGTATGTTTACGTTGGCTATCCGCTACTGGTGTATCTTGTCAGCGTTTTGTTTTCGAGGCCGGTGGCAAGGGGCCAAGTCGAACCTTCGCTAACGATCTTGATCACTGCGTTTAACGAAGAGAATGGGATCAGGGAGAAACTCGAGAACACCTTAAAAATAGAATATCCGGCGGAAAAGCTTGAGATACTCGTCGCCTCTGACGGTTCGACCGACTCGACAGATGATATCGTTCGCGAGTTTGCATCGCGGGGAGTGAAGCTTTTTCGGCAAGAAGGTCGCGTCGGCAAAACGATTACGCAGAATAACGCCGTCGCCCATGTTAAACGCGAGATTATCCTTTTCAGTGACGCGACGACGGTTTACGAGGCCGATGTGTTGCGAAAAGTTTTGCCGGCATTTGCGGACGAAACAGTCGGGTGCGTTGCCGGGCGGTTGGTTTACGTCGATAATTCCGCTACGAATGTCGGTAAGGGTGCGAAGAGCTACTGGAATTACGAAACCTTTATCAAAACCGCAGAAAGTCGTGCGTGTTCGCTTATCGGGGCCTCGGGTTGCCTTTATGCAGTTCGGCGTTCCGCGTATCAGCCTATGTATGCTGAGGCATGTTCGGACTTTCTGATTTGCACCGTCCTTTACCGGCAAGGCTTGCGAAGCATTTTTGAGCCGTCGGCTGTTTGCTTCGAAGACACGAACAAACGTACCGGTGATGAGATGCAGATGCGCGTTCGCGTGATCTCGCAGACGTATACCGACCTATGGCGGAACATCGACATGATGAATCCGTTGAGGAGCGGTTTTTACGCGGTTGAACTTATCTCGCACAAGGTCCTTCGTTATGCCGTGCCGCTGCTGTTGCTGCTGCTTGTTATTTCAAATTTAGCATTGTCAGGCTCGTCGACATTTTTTTCTGTTATTTTGGCCGGGCAAGTGTTATTTTATTTCATGGCACTCATTGCATGGGTGTTTGAGCGGATCGGTATTCGCCTCACGCTACTCGCCATACCGCTCTATTTCGTCCTCGCAAATCTTGCCTCAGTTATCGCGTTTTACAGATTTATTCGCGGCGAGCGTGTCTCGACATGGGAGCCGATCCGCGATGCTCGCTAACCTAGATGAATTCCACGGAAACTTATAATTTCGGAGTACAGGTAAACATTGGCCGCAATGTGTTTTCGTGGCATCCGAAGGTAAGCATCGTAATTCCCGCGTATAACGTGGCGGAATTTATTGGGGAAACTCTCGATTCGGTTGCGGCGCAGAAATTTCGCGATTATGAAGTTATCGTCGTCAATGACGGTTCGCCGGACACCGTTGCTTTCGAACGGGCGATCCGCCAGCACCGCGAGAACATAATTTATATCAAGCAGCCGAGTCTCGGTGCCGGAGCCGCCCGTAACACGGCGATCCGTCAGGCACGTGGGAAAATTATCGCTTTTCTAGATGGCGACGACATTTGGATGCCTGATTTTCTAGCGTCGCAGATCGCTTTTCTCGGCCGCGGTTTCGATATGGTCTATTGCGACGCTCAGCAATTCGGTATGCGTTCAGTCTTGCGAAAAACCTTTATGGAGGCGGCTCCGTCCAAGGGTGAAGTTACATCGGTATCATTACTTGATTTTCAATGTAACGTGATCACTTCGGGAACGGTCGCTTTACGGTCGGCGATCATAGCAGCCGGAATGTTCGAGAACGAACGTGCCCGGGCAGAAGATTTTCACCTTTGGGTACGCATGGCGAAAAATGGTGCAAAGATCGGCTACCAGGAAAAAGTTCTTCTCAAATATCGAGTTCACCTCGACAGCCTTTCCGGCGACTCCGTCAGTCGCGTCACGCGCGCGATCGACGTATTCAACCGGATCAAAAGTTCAGTCCCGCTGACCGATGACGAGATGGACATCGTCGAGCGTCGCATCGCCGGGCTCCAGGCCGATCTGCAGGTCGAATACGGCAAGGCGTTTCTACTGAAAGAAGAATTCGCGAACGCCCACCACGCCTTTGCTGAAGCCAATAGGCATCGCCGCTCGCTAGAGCTGACCTGTATAACTTGGCTCGCCCGCCTCGCTCCACGCCTTTTACTCAACCACTACAAAAATCATCGCATCGACGAGATCGCCCTCGTTCCCAAACATATGCAGAAGCCGGTGCGTTAGCAAATGGCGACTTTGATCAACTTTATTCTAAGCTAAGCTTCACCGAACGTTTAGATCGTATATAATTGACCTGATGGGGGAACTTTCTAGATTTGGGGTCAGTGTTGACGACGACTTGCTCGTCAGTTTCGATGAACTGATCGCTACGCAAGGCTACGAGAATCGGTCCGAAGCTCTGCGCGACCTGATGCGCACGGCACTGATCAAATCGAAACTCGAAGGTCATCCCGACTCCGACGCCATTGGCAGTCTCACTCTGGTTTACGATCACCACGCCGGGTCGTTGCTGGGCGAAATGGCGAGCATTCAGCATGATTTTCACTCGCTAATTATCTCCGTGATGCACCTCCACGTCAGCCACGACGATTGTTTAGAGATACTCGCCATTCGCGGTAAGGTTGCGAACATCGTTGAACTCTCGAACGCTCTCCTAAGCCTTAAAGGCATAAAGAACGGAAAACTCTTTCTCACGCTCCCATCCTCAGCTATCGCAAATTAAAATAAACTTAAACTGAATCCGTTTGTGATCTACAGCCGAAAACATTAGATTATAAAGTGTTACGTTAAGACAGATTGTGTTACGCAATTTGGAGAGGTTTGTAATGTCAAAATTTAGCTGTTTCATCGGATTACTGTTTTTGTTTTTAATTTCGTTGTCGATCTCGGCACAGGAAACCAGAACGCTGTCGGGAACCTTCGTTACGCCGCAGTTTGAGTTGGTTCCGCGACGCCCGGCTATCCTTTCACGGTCAGTGTCGGATTGACGTTTCGGATAGGTGCGAAGAATTAGAAAAAGTTCGCCGTAATGGGGGAGTTGCTTGTCGTATCAGGCTCCGGCGGCTTCGAAATATAGGTCGGCGAAGATTCAACCGAAAGAATCGGTTGCAACACCATCTGTAACACTGCGGATTCGCTCGCCGTTCTTTGATCTCTATTCAATAACTTGCGGTAAACTTCCATTCGGGCCAGAATGTATCTCAGTGAGAATTTTAAGCTTAGGCTTCATCATCTACTTCGTACTGCTTCTGACACAACCGTGTCAGGATCTAGTTTTGCGGGCGGATGAGGGTAGAAGCAAAAGTTCCATAACAAGTAACGTTCTTGAAACGTCCGACGTGAACGAATGGTCAGAGGATTGTTCGCCGTTCTGCATTTGTTCATGTTGTAGCCTCTCGGTTGCGGACCGGTCATTTGCCGCAGCAGTGTCCGGTGAAATCCCAAATATCTCGATCACTACTACGTCACGCGAATACGAGACGCCCGCGGCGAAAACCTTTCAAAACTCTATCTGGCAACCGCCAAAAGCATAACTGTCAAACCACAAATGCGCCCGTTTTTATTCGACACCGATTGTTTCGGTGCGAATGGTGTTGTCAGGTTTTACGTTTAGAATTCAGGAGTTTATGTACAGAGCTATTATTATTTTAGCCGTTGTTTTGACGGCCGGTGCAGTGTTCGGGCAAACGCCGAACGCAATCACTTTCGTCGTTAAAAATCAGGATACAAAAGCAAACGTCGCTGACGCGTCGGTAACAGTTAAAGACAGCGAAAATACGGTGATCTCGGACGCGAATGGCCGGGCCGAATTGAAGAATATTGCGGATGGCGAACGAACTATCGAGATATCGTCCCTCGGTTATGAATCGGCTGAACTGAAACTAACTTTTCCGCTTACAGACACGTCTGAGCGGATCGTCTTTCTCGAAATAAATAACGAGGTTGGCGAGGTGACGATCACTTCAACGAGAACGGGCCGCGAGATAGAGGCCGAACCGACCCGGGTCGAGGCGATCGACGAAGAGGAGATCGACGAAAAGATCAGCATGCGTCCCGCGAATGTTTCAATGGTTCTTAACGAAAGTACGGGCATTCAGGTGCAGCAAACGTCGGCGACATCTAATACCCAAAGCGTTCGTATTCAGGGACTCGACGGCAGGTATACTCAAATACTAAAGGACGGCTTTCCCGCATTTGGAGGTTTTTCCGGCAGTTCAAGCATACTCGAGATACCGCCACTCGATCTTAAACAGGTTGAGGTGATAAAAGGCCCGGCGGCGACACTTTTCGGCAGCGGGGCGATCGCGGGGATTGTCAATTTTGTTACAAAAGATCCGGAAGACAAACCCGTAACGACACTGATCCTAAATCAAACGTCAGCACTCGGAACGGATGTTTCGGTATTCAACTCGCGAAAGTTTCAGCGGTTCGGATATACACTTCTCGCGTCCGCAAATTATCAGAAGGCCTACGATGTCGATAACGACGATTTTACGGAATTACCCAACACGAAGTCGCTAGCGTTTAGCCCGAAAATTATCTTTTACATTGATGAGAAAACCAATCTGACAGTTGGGAATTCGACGTCATATCAGAACCGAAAAGGCGGCGACACTTTTGCACTGGATGGCCGGGCGGATGCGTTTCATCAATATTTTGAACGAAATACCTCGTTTCGCAACATCTCAACGTTTAACCTGAACCGCGATTTCGGCGACGGCGGGGTTTTATACGCGAAACAAAGTCTTGCATTTTTTAGCCGCGAACTGACCACCCCGACCTACAGTTTCAAGGGAAAGCAGTTCAACTCGTTCACCGACGTTTCATACTCAAAAGCGTACGGGAAACATGCGGTGGTTTTTGGCGGCAGTGCAGTTTACGATCAGTTTCGCGAATCAGCAATGGCTCCGCGAAATGAAACTCGTACGACTTTTGGTGCATTTATTCAGGACACGGTCGATCTGACGGACAAATTTTCGCTCGAGGCGGGTTTCCGTCTCGATGTGGCGAAAGACTACGGAACGTTCGCACTGCCGCGAGTCTCCGTTCTCTACCGATTCAGTGAAAACCTGACAACGCGGGTCGGTTTTGGCCTCGGATATCAGACCCCGACAATGTTCACGGAGGAGGCGGAAACTCGTCTATTCAGGAATGTTTTGGGGGTAGGAGATATCTTGAAAGCCGAGCGCAGCAAAGGCGGGACGTTCGATATCAATTACAAGAACGGTATCGGCGAAAAGTTCACATATTCGCTGAACCAATTGTTTTTTTATACTGATATCTCCGATCCAATAATTCTGCGTCCCGATCAGAACAGCATTTATCGATTCTCCAACGCGTCATCGCCGGTGATCAGCAAGGGTTTCGAAACGAACGCCCGGCTAGGTTATGACATTGCCAAGCTTTTTATTGGCTACACATTTACCGACGCAAAAGCGGGTTATCTGGCCGGCGACCGGACGCTCACGCTATTGCCGAAACACAAAATAAACTCAGCATTGGTTTTCGAAAAGCACGAGAGTTTTAAGACGGGAGTTGAATTTTATTACGGCAGCCGGCAGACGCTCGAGGATCGTTCGCTGACGCGATCTACGTCCGAGTTTGGACTGTTTGGCGAGAAAACCTTCGGAAAATATAGCTTTTTCATTAATGCCGAAAATCTTACAGATGTTAGGCAGGGCAAATTCACGCCGGTCGTTACCGGTCCGCACCAGAACCCGGATTTCGCCGATCTCTATACTCACACGGAGGGACGAATATTTAACGGCGGAGTGAAGATTAGGTTCTGACGCTTCTTTTGAAATAGCAGGCATTAATGCACGGATCGGGAAGTTCTTTATTCGCGCATTCATGGCAAAAGTTGCCTCCGTCTAGGATGTTCCGCCCTCGCTTCCGAATGGGCGTTGGCAATTGGTATAATTTTGATTATGGAAACTGCGGTCGAAGAACGGAATGGCTCTGGCGTGTTGGCCTATGCGGCTTGGCTGATAGCGCTTGTTGCGATGGTCGGGAGTTTGTTTTTCAGTGAGGTGATGCAACTCCCGCCGTGCGTTCTGTGCTGGTATCAGCGAATTGCGATGTACCCGCTGGTGCTGATAATTGGAATTGGAATACTGACGCGTGATGTTCGGTTGAAAATCTATGCGTTGCCGATTTGCCTGATCGGATTGGCGGTGTCGATCTATCATAATTTGTTGTATTACGGTATCTTGCCGGAAAGTATCGCTCCGTGCGTCGAGGGAATTTCGTGCACCTCGAGGCAGATCGAATGGCTCGGCTTTATCACTATCCCGCTGATGGCTCTGACGGCGTTTGTCAGCATAGCGGTGTGTCTCGTGTTTTCAAGTTCGAAGAAATAATAAATAATTATGCGTAAAGAAGTAATCATTTTAGGTGTCGTCGCGGCGGTCGTGATCGTCGCGGGTTTTGTTGGGGCGAGCTATTACCGCGGTTCGGTTCAGAGCGAACGCAAACCGATGAACACGGCCGCCGCAAATTCAAATCCGAATGCCGGCCAACTCATTCGGCCCGACAGCCAAACGCTGGGACCGGCCGATGCGAAGATAACGCTGGTCGAGTTTTACGATCCGGAGTGTGAGTCGTGTGCGGCGTTCGCACCGACGGTTAAAAAGATAATGAAGGACTATGAAGGCAAGATCCGCCTAGTCGCGAGATATATGCCGTTGCACCCGAACTCGGTCACGGCAGCGACCTTTACCGAGGCGGCCGGCGAGCAGGGAAAATACTGGCAGGCACAGGATCTACTTTTTCAGAAACAGCCGGAGTGGGGAACTAAACACGGAGGCACGCCCGAACCTAACGCACCGCCGCTCAATCAACTCTTCGACAAATACGCGCGAGAACTAGGACTCGATCTCGATAAAGCAGCAGTCGCCGTCAAAGAACGCCGATTCGATGCGAAGATAGAGCGTGACAGGAAAGACGGCCAGAGCCTCGGCGTCCGGCGGACACCGACATTCTTCGTTAACGGCCGCGAACTCGCCCGCTTCGGCGAGGCGGACCTCCGTGCTCTCATCGAAGAGGAATTGAAGAAATAGTGAACAAACGCGAGCATTGGGAAAACGTCTATTTGACGAAAGGCCGTGATGAGATGAGTTGGTCACGAGAACATCTCGACACGTCGCTCGACATGATCCTAAAAACCGGGATCGCTAACGACGCAGCGGTCATCGACATCGGCGGCGGTAATTCGACGCTGGTTGACGATCTGATCGGTCTTGGATTTGACGATCTTACAGTATTGGATATTTCAAAGACCGCGATCGAAACAAGTCGTGAGCGTCTCGGAACCGCAGCCACCAAAGTTGAGTGGATCGAAGCCGATGTCACAGATATTGAATTTCCGGCGGATAGATTCGACCTATGGCACGACCGAGCGGTGTTTCATTTTCTTACCGATTCGGAAGACCGCCGGAAATATGTCGAGCTTGTGCAGCGTTCGCTGAAACTGGACGGGAATGTAATCATCGCCTCGTTTAGCCTTGACGGGCCGACGAAATGCAGCGGCCTCGATGTGGTAAGGTACAGTCCGGATTCGATGCTCGCTGAGTTCGAGGGTTTTCGCCTGACCGCGAGCATTCGCGAAACGCATAAGACCCCATTTGGGACGACTCAGGACTTTGTTTATTCTCATCTGAGAAGGGCGTAGGTCGGCGAACGTCCATATTTCTCAACAATTAATGAAATTCCAAACGGATTGCGCGTATTATTTACGTGGTAGCCAAACCGGTCCGCCCCGACCGTTTTCGACTTAGCCAATACTCTAAATGTGCCATGTCTTCGTTAAAAAACACCTCCAAAAATCATAAACTAATTTACGACGTCGGTTTGCACCGGGGTCAGGGCACCGATCTTTATCTTAAAAAAGGCTTTAACGTGGTCGCTTTTGAGGCGAATCCGGAAAACGCTGCGTTCGGCCGCGACCGGTTCAAAACGGCCATCGACGACGAACGTCTAACCATCATCGAGGGTGCGATCACTGAGAATTTCGCGCATAACGGCGAAGACAAGTTCGTTAAAAATCGCGATGCCGTTGTAAAGGACTACAACACCGTTTTCGTTAAATATTGGCTGTTCGGCGATTACTCGTTTCTGATACAAGCAGAACGCGGCCGCAAATTTATCGCGATGTTAGAACGGTTCGTACGGCGTTCGATTCCGGGTTGGTACGACACGCACGCACGTCATTCGTGGGTTCAAGGGTAATGAAAGAGCAGGAAGAACCAAAGCAAACGCTCAAGCAGCAAAGTGCCTGGCTCTTAGCGGCGAAGCTTATCGGCTTTGGCTTTAGCTTCATGTTGCCACTTCTTATCGTGCGTTACCTGACGCAGAACCAGGTTGGGCATTACCGTGAGGCTTTTCAGGTTATTACCAACGCGATCGTCATCCTGCCGCTCGGCTTTTCGATGAGCGCGTATTATTTCCTGGCCCGCGAAACAAACCGCCGTAGTGCCGCTGTTCTAAACATCGTTATTTTTAATTTCATCGTCGGCGGCTTCGCGTGTCTCGTGCTTTCGCTGTTTCCGCAGTTGATCGGCAATGTGTTTCGCAGTCCGGAACTCGCGGCCCTTTCGCCAATGATCGGGCTTGTGATCTGGATCTGGATGTTCTCGACGTTTCTCGAAACGGTCGCGATCGCCAATCAAGAGGCTCGAATGGCGACCTATTTCATCATTGGCGCCCACTTCACCAAAACGTTGCTCATGGGAACAGCGGTTTTTGCATTTGCCACAGTCGAGGCCTTTATTTACGCCGCGATAATTCAGGGCATAATTCAGTCTTTCATTCTTTTGATCTATCTAAGATCTCGCTTTCCCAGATTCTGGACAGAGTTCGACCTTAGATTTTTTCGCGAACAGATGGTCTACGCTCTGCCATTTGGCCTCGCGGGCATCCTGTGGATCGCTCAGAACGATATTCATAATTACTTTGTCGGATACAAATTCTCGTCCACTGATTTCGCAATATATGCTTATGGCTGTTTCCAAGTGCCACTGATCGCGATGCTTTCGGAATCGGTCACGTCGGTATTGATACCACGAATGAACGCCCTGCAGCTTGTCGGCGATCGCGACGAAATGATCCGTCTGACGGCCCGTGCGATGCAGAAGCTGGCGTTCTTCTACTTTCCCATTTACGTCTTTCTGTTCATTACTGCTCAGACGTTCATTATCACGCTTTTCACGACCAACTACGCTGAGAGTGCAAAAATTTTCGTTATCAATATAACGATCCTGCCATTTAGCATTTTGATCACAGACCCGATCGTTCGTTCTTACAAAGAACTCGGGAGATTATTCCTGCTGACACGCGTGCTTGTTCTAGTCGGGCTCGTCTCTGTCTTATTTTACGGGCTTGAACAGTTCGGTCTGACTGGCATGATCACGGCGGCAGTCGGTGCGATCCTCGTGGAAAAGGCCGTGGCGGAAACAATGGTCATTCGCAAGCTAGGCCTCGGATTACAACATTTACCGCTTTTGACGAATGTCTTGAAGACCGCTCTCGTTAGCATACTCGCAGGCATCATAACCTATTTCGTGTACATTAATGTAAAGGAATACCTTCTCGGTGTCGGCGAACATTTTGCCGTGGAAATGTTCTCGACGGATCGCCTCGCAACCCTTAATTTCTTTGGCGGTAGCCTCGTTCTTTTGATCTCAGGCCTGGTCTTCGCTCCGATCTATTTACTCGCTGCGAATATGTGGGGATTGATTGAAGATGACGAAAAGCAGTCGGTGCGTAACATTCTGAGAAAAGTCTTGCCGAAGCGCGGCGGCGATCGACTGGCCGATACGCATGTTTGATATGAGCGAACCAACGTTTACAACCAAACTTGGCTGGAACATGCCGTGGCTCGTTCGCTATCCGTGGACGCGTGCGAAAGCGTTTCTCGGTCAGACCGCGTTTGACCACAAGCACATAATTTTTACGATCGCCAACCACTTCGAACCCGGGTGGAGCGAAGGCGGTGTCCTCGACCACAAAACTCAGATCGAGCGTCTCAAAGCCTATCATGCGATGGCGAGAAAGACCGGCGAAGCGATCCGTGACGCCGACGGCACGAAGTTTCGCCACACAAATTTTTATCCGGCTGAGCAGTATCATCCCGAGATTCTCGAGATAATGTCGGAAATGCAGTCCGAAGGCTTAGGTGAGGTCGAGGTACACCTGCACCACGGCGTTGATAGGCCGGGCACGGCTGATAATCTACGAAATGTGCTCGTCGATTTTCGCGACACACTCGCCGAAAAGCATAACTGCCTCTCGCGATTGGATGGTACTGGCGATCCGATGTATGCCTTTGTTCACGGAAATCTGGCACTCGCGAATTCATGCGGAGGTAGATTCTGCGGCGTGGATAATGAGATGGCCATCCTTCGCGATACCGGTTGCTACGCTGATATGACCTTGCCGTCCGCCCCCGATCAATCGCAGGTCGCGGTCGTAAATCAGATCTACGAATATTCAGGAGACCCCGACCAACCGGTTCCGCATCGCATGGGCCGACGCGTTTCGGTAAATGGAAAAAGGCCGCGATTGCCACTGATATTCACAGGGCCGCTCGGATTCGATATGTCGCGGCAGAGAATGGGCTTGCCAATACCTCGGATCGAAGATGGTTCGCTGACCGCAAATTTGGGAACGGACATTTCAAGGTTCAGACGCTGGAAATCGGCAAATATCACCGTCGCCGGTAGGCCGGAATGGGTATTTATCAAGCTCTATTGCCACGGATTTTTCGACCGTGACCAATCGACATGCATCGGTGAAGACGCGAAAAGATTCTTTGGCGGTCTGATCGAGGAATCGGCGAGAACCGGTGCAAACACTATCCATTTTGCCTCGGCTCGCGAAGCTTTTAACATCGTATCGGCAGCGATCGACGGCAAAGGCGGCAACCCGAACGACCATCGTGATTACCGTTTACAGGCGATCATGCAAAGTGGTCAGTAAGCGTATGACAGCTGGATCGATGACAAATCCGCTACAGAAGATCAAAAAGATCCGTGGACGCAGCCTGAATGAGTTGTTGTCCCGCGGCGGCCAGGCCGTAGCTGCGTATAGCGAACAGATCGGTTTCGGAGCAGGCGTTCCGACCGACGAAGAATTCCGTCGGCACATCGACGCTTCCCAATTCGGCACGTCTCCCATCATTGCCGAGAGTCTTTGGCAAAAGTTTTATAAGAATGCGGACGAACGGTTTTTCAGATCGTTTGTCGGCGACACCCCCGAGGGTTACAGGGAAATGATCGGCGAAGAGACCGGCAAGTATTTCATCAGCAAGGCGGAACTGATCGTAGAAGGCCGTTTCGACCTGCTTGGATACAAAAACGTTTACGTCGGCACAGAGGTCGATTGGCACCTTGAACCGGTTTCCGGCCACCGCTCGCCAGCCAAACATTGGAAGCAGTTCGACGAGCTCGACAGCAGCGAGACCGGCGACAAAAAGATAGACTGGGAACTGAACCGCCACCAGCATTTTTTCACGCTCGGCGTCGCATACCTGCTGACCGGAGACGAGCGTTTTGCTGAAACATTTGTTCGCCATCTCGAGTCATGGATCGAGCAGAATC
>JBBRUA010000055.1:0-12739 GCA_038248245.1 Pyrinomonadales bacterium
GATAACGAAATGTCTGGTGACCGCATTAACCGAAAGTACAATAACGACGAACCTTTCTCCGCATATGTTTTTCGCACCATCGCCGATCCTTTCGCGGGACGCATCAATGTGATGAAAGTCGTCAGCGGAAAGATATCTTCGGACGCAACCGTCCAGAACACGACACGTGACGAACCCGAACGCCTCGGTGCCCTGCACGTGATCTCCGGCAAAACTCTCGACAAGGTCAATGAAGCCGCGACCGGCGACATCATCGCCGTTGTAAAACTAAAAGACACCCAAACCGGCGATACACTTTCGGACAAAGCGAAACCGATCGTCTTCCCTAAGGTCGAATATCCGGAGCCCGCCATCGCCTTTGCGATCGAACCTAAATCACGTGCCGATGAAGACAAGATCTCATCTGCTCTTCACAAAATACTCGAAGAAGATCCGTCGCTCCACTTCGCACGAGACCCGCAGACGAATGAATTCATCCTTTCCGGCTCGGGCCAGCTTCACATTGAAACTGTGGTCAAAAAACTCGCCGATCGCTACCACGTTGAGGTCGCCCTGCACCCACCCAAAGTTCCTTACAAGGAAACGATCACACAGCAGGTTGAGGTTCAAGGACGACATAAGAAGCAGTCCGGCGGACGCGGTCAATTCGGCGATTGCAAGGTGATCTTCGAACCGCTTGATCGCGGATCTGGTTTTGAATGGGTCGATAAGATCTTCGGCGGATCGGTTCCGCAGAATTTCCGTCCGGCGATCGAGAAAGGGATTATCGAGGCCGCCCAAGGCGGTGCCGTAGCAGGTTATCCGCTCGTCGATTTTAAGGTAACTCTAGTAGACGGCAGCTATCACGCGGTCGACTCTGACGAACACAGCTTCCGTGCCGCCGGAAGGAAGGCGTTCCGTGCCGCGATCGAAAAGGCAAAACCGACATTGCTTGAACCGATCATGGACGTCGAGGTTTTCACACCGCAGGAAGTTTCAGGCGACATCATGGGTGACCTTAACAGCCGCCGAGGCCGCGTTGCCGGCATGGAAACTCGCGGTAAACAGCAAGTCATAAAAGCAAAGGTCCCGCTCTCGGAAATGCTCGATTACCAGTCGAAACTGAACTCCGTAACCCAGGCCCGAGGCAGCTATCACATGCAGTTCTCGCACTACGATCCGCTCCCGGGCAATTTAGCAGGAAAGGTAATTGAAGAGGCCGTTGCGTCAGGTCGAGTTCGCGCCCACGAGGACGATGATTAAGGGCTATCTTAGGGTAGGGATATTTCATGATTGGGTATAATCTGGTTGTAGATCGGAACCTTTAGATTAAGTTCAAAACAGCCGAAATAAGTTTTTAAACAAAGTAGATCAAGGAGGAATTAATGCCAACACAAAATCAGAGAAGCAGTGCCGACAAGGATCCTAATAAGGACAACGACAAGGAACTCGCAACAGGCGAAGGTAAAAGCGGCGGAAACGCGGGCGCGGGAAAATCCGGTAAGGAAGACATGGGTTCGGAAAAGCCGACGAACGACGAACGGTTTGGTAGCAGCAAACCCGACCATCCCGACAACAACGAGGACGAAGGCAAGAACGACAAACCGGGCAAATAATCGCGAGACCGCACACAACGACTGCTGTGACCATCGGAACGATCTGTTGCGTAAAGCAAATCTATTGACACCGCTGATGAGGGGCATGGCAACCTACACCTGATCGTTGGTGAATAGGCCGCGATCAAAGCATTTTGACGACCATCGACACGATGAATGATCAATCAGTCTAATATTCACTAATGATCCGTTCAGTCGACGCTAAAAGATCGAGGATCGGTTGCCAGCCATATGGAGATTCGTGCGGATGGAAAAAGAAACGAAATGATGGCGTTGTCGCTCGTTTCTGTTCTACAATGTATAACAGTTAAATTTTTTAATGGAGTAAATATTTATTAATTATGAAGCGATATTCTGTTTCCTTAATCTTAGTTTTAACATTTGTTCTGGCTATGGCGGCAATCGCCTCGGCACAGATTAGGCTGCCGCAAGCGAGCCAGAAGGCGTCGGTCATGCAGGCGATCGGGACGACCGATTTGACGATCAATTACTTTCGTCCTTTGGTAAAAGGCCGAAAAGTATGGGGCGACTGGCCAGTAAAGGTCGAGGGCGAAGGGACGCTCGACACGAACACACGTCCTGATGCGAGCTATCCGATGGTGCCAAACGGCCACGTCTGGCGCACGGGTGCGAATGCGGCGACTCAATTCATCGTCACCGACGACGTTTTGATCAACGGCAAGGCTCTCGCGGCTGGTACTTACAGTCTCCACTCGATCCCGGGGAAAGATAGCTGGACGATCATTTTTAACACCGTTGCCGAACAGGGCGGGAGTTTTAGTTACGACGCTAAGAAGGATGCACTACGTGTCACGACCAAACCCGAATGGATGCAGGACAGCGTCGAGGCTTTTGCCTTTAACGTCGAGCCGATGTCAGATACCACCGCCAAGGTGAATATTCGCTGGGAAAAGATCAGCGTGCCTTTCACCGTCGAGATCAAGGATCCGGTCGGAGCGACTCTTGCGAGGGTCAGACCGGCAGTTGCCGCCGCGAAAGCAGACGACTTCAACACGCCTTTTCAGGCAGCAAATTACGCCCGCGACAAAAAGATGACTGACGATGCCGCTAAATGGTACGGCCAAGCTCTGGCCGTTGCAGACGCCGAATTAAAGGCCGGCGACACCTATCGAGCTAATGTCAGGAAATTCAACGCCCTGGCAGCCCTAGGCCGCGGTTCGGAAGCCGTACCGTTCGGCGAAAGAGCCGTCACCCTTGGCAAAGCCGCCACACCAAAGGTCGACACATCCGCCCTCGAAAAAAGGATAGCCGACATCAAAGCCGGTAAAATGTAAGATCGCAATGATCAACAGCAGATAACTCGAAATGAATGAAATAGATTCGTTTCGAGTTGTTCTGTCTAATCCTGCAATAAAGATGCCAAAAATTCTTAATCTTCAGCGAAAATTCAAGATCGACCGCGAACTTTATTCCGTTTTTGCTGCGTCGATCGTTCCGGACGTCGCCGAGGCTGGCCAGACATTCACGGTTGCATTTGTTCCCGACGGCCGTATGAAGCAACTCAACGAGACTTTTCGCGGCAAGAATACGACGACCGATGTTCTTTCGTTTCCGCACGAACCCGACGAATTTGACCCGGACAAAGCCAATCTTGGCGACATTGTTATTTCAGCTGAACAAGCTCAAAAACAGGCAAAAGAAAATGGCCTCACTCTCGAGGAGGAGATAAAGCAGCTCATCCTCCACGGCCTGTTGCATCTTTGCGGCTACGACCACGAAACCGACGAAGGACAAATGAACGCCCGCGAACTTGAGCTTCGCGAGCAACTTGGTTTCGAATAATCATCAATCGAAACACATCTCCTAGAATCAAAATAGACTTCAAAAAGATAAAAAGTGTGTTAGGCAGAAGTCTCACACACTTTTTATGTTCGGATAGAAAATGTAGCTCTATTGAATATAAGCCGTTTGTATTGGCGTATCTGTACTCAGGCCAAAACTCGTCGACGAATATCCGCCATCTGATGTTCTTAGAATCCACCAAATGCCGCTACGGTAGATAGCAAAATCATTTTTGCCGTCATTGTCATAATCCCCGGGTACCGGTCGATCGCCTGCTTGCCCCCAGCCGAAAATCGTCGCCCCACCATCGGTTGAGCGAAGTACGTACCAAACGCCACTGCGAAAAACGGCAAGGTCTGCTTTGCCATCGCCATCATAATCGCCTGCGACCGGCAGATCGCCCAAGCTCCCAAATTGTACGATTCCGATGCTGCCGTTCGAACTCCGGATGAAATACCACACTCCGTTGCGAAAAACCGTAATGGGGCTTTTCCCGTCGCCGTCGATATCCGCAAGTATCGGAATGTCGCCATTCGCTCAGCGGAGCGGGAGGACGAATGTTCCGACCATCGAGCCGCTTTTGACCTGAAAAAGTAACGCTAAGGCGAAGCGATAAAGTCAATTTCGACTAGTTCGTCGAGGACATTTAGAATGCGCGTCGGATTTTCAAAAACATAGCGTTTTGTCATAACACGCAAAATGTAAGTTTCGCCGGTTTGAACATCGTCGAAATTATAAAAGCCGAAGCTGCTTGTTCTTGCCGAGACTGTTTCGCCGTTTTGGTTCGTCAATGTGACGATCGCATTCGTAATACCTTGCCCGTTGGCGGTCAAAACTCGTCCGCCGATTGAAACATTTGCCGCCGTCGGTCCGGTCGGAGTAACCAGAAACAGGTAAGAATTGATGCCGCCCGTCACCGAACTCGATTGCGGTGCGAACATCTCTAAACCGCCTTTGCCGAATGTTCCTTCCTGTGGGCGACTTGGGTTGATCGATGTCGCGTCCGAACCATCCGCAGCGAAGAAATAAACGATGTGCAAGCCGGGTTGCAGCGTGAGGGGCGTCGCGTTCGACGTCACGGTCGTCGCGGTGCGGCTTTGTTCGACGGCTTTGGTAAATGTTCCGGTCAGCGTGTCCATCTGAAAATAGATATTTTGCGGCGGCGGTGCATTCGGTGTGTAGGTCGAAGTCGCCGTCAGACTAAAGGTCGGTGTCGGATTAATCGTCGTGTTTCCGGCAAGAGGCGTGATTGCCGTACTGAGCGGAATCGCATTGGTCGGCGCGGGTGTGATGACGGTGACATCGTTACTGTTTTGATTCGCGACATACACCTTGTTTGTAGCTGGGTTGGCCGCCGCACCACCTGGATTTGCTCCTGTCGGAATTGTCGTAGTAGAGTTGTTGGTTCCGTCAATCTTTGTGACATTCGCGTCAGCACGATTTGCTACATATATCTTATTTAATGCGGTATCGATAGCGACCGAACGTGGTTGAGCTCCAGCGGCTACCGAGGTGGTCGAATTGTTCGTTCCGTCAATTATCGTGACATTGTCGCTGTCGAAATTCGCAACATATATCTTATTCGTCAGTGGATTGACTCCAATGTCTTGTGGAAATGTACCAACGGGAACATTTGTTGTCGAATTATTCGTTCCGTCGATTACCGTAACATTGTTGGTGCTACCAAAGGCGGCATAGATCTTATTCGTAACGGGATTAGCTGCGATCGCGGAACAAATGCCGCTGGTCGCTACGTTGGCCGTTGAATTGTCTGTGCCGTTAATTACATTTACGTTACTGGACCCTTGATTGCATACATAGATCTTATTCGTTACGGAGTTCACCGCCACCGCTATGGGGTTTTGACCGCCGGCAACAAAGGTTGTTGTCAAATTGTCCTCCCCGTCAATTACCGTGATATTGCCAAAGCCTCCGTTTCCGTTGTTTGCAGCATATATTTTATTAGTAACCGGATTGACTGCTAAAGCGACCGGACCAGCACCGACAGGTATGGTAACCGTCGAGTTATTGGTTCCGTCTATGACGGTCACGCTACCATTCGATAGAAAAGCGCCACGATTCGCTACATAGATCTTGTTCGTTATTAAGTTTACTGCTGCAGCCGTTGGGTCGGTGCCTACTGCGATCGTCGTTGTTGAATTATTTGCCCCGTCGATGACGGTCACATCTTCGCTAATTTGATTGACAACATATGCTTTGTTTGTAACCGAGTTGACTACAGCAACACTTGGCTGAGTTCCCACTGTAACGGTCGCCGTCGTATTATAATCGCCGTTTATCACGGATACGCTGTTGTTGTTTCGATTGCCTACATAAACCTTATTCGTCACCGGATTGATCGCCAGCGAATAGGAAATTCCGATCGGAGTTGCGACCGAGGTCGTCGAATTGTTGTTGCCGTCAATCACCGTTACCGTGCCGGGATTACCGCCGCCGCTGCCAGTGTTGTAGATTTTGTTTGTTATGGGATTGACCGCAACCCTTTGACCGCCGGCGGCAATACTTCCCGTTTTCGTATTGGTTGCTCCGTCAAATACTATTACAGAGTTGGTTGCGGCAGCATTGATATAGATCTTGTTAGTTACCGGATTGAGGGCGACTGCGGACCATACTCGCCCAGGACCGTCATCGTTGAAGGTCAATGCCGAATTATTAGTTCCGTCAATCACCGTTATGCTGCTCGTGAACCCTGTGTTTTGATTAACGGCATAGATCTTATTCGTCGCCGGATTGACGGCAATGCCAACGGGATTGCTCGCTGTAACGGTCGCCGTTACCGTGTTATTCGTGCCGTCTATGACCGTGACGTTGCCGCCCAAATTTGCGACGTAGATTTTGTTCGTCGCCGGATTGAGTGCAACATCCTGAGGATTTGTACCGGCGGCAACCGTCACGGTCGAATTATTCGTTCCGTCAATTACGGTGACATTATTGCTGCCGTAATTGCCGACATATATCTTATTAGTCACCGAATTGACCGCGATTGCCCGCGGATTTGTGCCGGCGGCGACGGTCGTTATCGAGTTGTTCGTTCCGTCTATCACGGTGACATTATTGCTGCCGTAATTAGCGACATATATCTTATTTGTGACCGGATTGATACTGACAGCGAGGGGAAATGTGCCAATTGTAATAGTTGTCGCTGAGTTGTCGCGTCCGTCGATCACCGTGACATCGCCGTTACCCGTGCCGCCGACACCGCCACAAAACGAACCGCAGTTAGCGACATAGATTTTGTTCGTGACCGGATTGATCGCGACGGAAATTGGATCCGAACCGGTCGGGACATTGCCGATGTTCGAATCGGCTTTAACTAAATTCGTCCAGCCGAAAAGAACCAAAAGCAGCGACGTGCATAAAACCGCGCCGCCTGTTCGCGCCTGAAATACGTTGAAATAATAAAATAAGATTTGCCCGAAAGCCGTTCGCCGATATTGTTGTAGTTTCATAGTTTTTTTCTCCTGTGCAAGTAAATTTCGCTGCCGATTCTCCTAAATATTTTTCCTTTCGACCTACAAAGCGGAAAAACCCGACAAATCGGCTCGAAATAATTTATTTTTTTGAAAAAAAAGTTCCGCGAGCGATTTCTACTCACGGAACTTTTTTATTTTCAGGAGTGTTCTGATTGATTTACGGCAGATAAGCCGTTTGAATCGGTATGTCGGAACTCAGACCGAAATTCGTGATCGTGGATTGATTATCGGACGACTGCACAATCCACCAATTCCCGTTGCGGTAAATCGCCGCATCAGCTTTGCCGTCTCCATTGTAATCAGCCGCGACGGGAACGTCCGTGTTCACGCCCCAATTGGTGTATTTGATCTGTCCGTTTGATGACTGCAAAATATACCACACGCCGTTTGACGGTCGCCAAACCGCGATGTCCGTCTTGCCGTCGCCGTCGTAATCAGACGGCACGAATTTATCGGTCGAAAGTCCGAAGTTTTGATAAGTCACTTGCGAATTTGAACTATTGCGAATGATCCATTGATTGTTGGATGGACGAAAAACCGCAACATCTTGTTTGCAGTCGCCGTCAAAATCGCCGCGCAGCGGTTTGTCGCCCGTTGTTCCCCACGGCAGATAAGTGATATTTCCCGACGGATTATTAAGCGAGCCGCGATAATAAAAATAACTTTGCGCTCCGTCACGATAAACCGACAAATCGGCTTTGCCGTCGCCGTCCCAATCATCGACCGTTAATTTATCGCCTGCTAAACCGAAGTTTTCGACGCGAACGGAATTGTTCGACGAATTTAAGATGTAGAAATTGCCTTCCGCTTCGCGCCAGACGGCAATGTCGGTTTTGCCGTCACCGTCATAATCAGCTGGCGCGAGTTTGTCAGTAGATAATCCCCATTGCACTGCCGCAAATCCCTGCGTCGAACGATTCAAATAAAAATTTTGATCACTCGGACGAAAAACGGAAATATCGGATTTACCATCGCCGTCGAAGTCGAAGTTTGAAGGATGCGGCAGCGAATAAACATAAACCGAGCCTTGGTTGGGATTTGTGCCGATGTCGTCGCCGAAAGCACCCGCCACGACTTCGTAACGACTGAGTGCGACGTGATCGCCGAAAAAATCGCTCACCGCCCCGTCGCTGGCGGTGAATTGCTGCTGCTGCGTCCAAGTCGCGCCGCTGCGCCGGAAAAGATACGCCGCGCCTTTGCCCGCCACAAAAACCGCGCCGACGACCACACTATCGCCGAAAATCTCACAGCTTTCGCCGAAAGCACCGTTCGGCAGTCCGCCGACGGCGATTATTTTTTGCTGAAGCGTCCAAGCCGTGCCGCTGCGGGTGTAAATATACGCCGAGCCTTGACCGAAGCCCGAACCCGGCGTTCCCGGATTGAGATTGTCCTGTCGCGCTCCGACGATTACCGTGTCGCCTTCAATCGCCGACGAAATGCCGAACCAATCGCCCGCTAAACCGTCATTTGCCAGAATTTTTGTTTGCTGCGACCATTGTCCGGCAGAATTGCGCGTAAAAATATAAGCCGAGCCTTGCATTGAGTTAACGCCTTCCGCGTCCTGCCATGCGCCGACCACTGCGGTATCGCTGGAAACGTCCACGGAAAATCCGAAGGCATCCGCCCCTACGCCGTCGGAAGCGGTCAGTTTCGCTTGCTGCGTCCAGTTCGTACCGTTGCGAACAAAAACGTACGCCGCTCCGATGTTGATTTGGGGATTCGGACCGGGACGGTCGTAATCGGGTGCTCCGCCAATGATAGTATCGCCATCTATCCGCACAACTCGACCCAAACGGTCGAAGACCGAACCATCGGAAGCAAACAGTTTTGCCTGCTGGCTCCAAATGTTGTTCGCGTTTCGTACAAAAACATACAATGCGCCTTGTTGGGCGAAAGCTCCGCCGGCTCCAATTGCACTGATTACAATCGTATTACCGCCAATGGCGACTGAGAACCCAAAACTATCATTGCTTATGCCGTCGCTAGCGGTCAGTTTTTGCTGTAAAACCCAGTTCGTTCCGCTGCGGACATAAACATAAGCCGAGCCTTGCGACAGATTTGCATTAATCGTGTCGCCCGGCGCACCGACGATCATCGTGTTGCCGTCAATTTTAACTGGTCCGAATTGAGCACCCTCTCTCCCGTCGGCGGCAACGATTTTTGTTTCGGTGTACGTTTGCTGACCGAAGGCACGGTTTTCGCCGTTCGCCAAAACCAGCATAATCAACCCAAACAATGAAGCAAATTTCAAAACCCGCCGCCCAACCGATTTTTTTGTCGTTATTTTTTTCATCATCTTAATCCTTTTTTCGTACAAAAATTCTTCCCCCCTACAAAGCGGAAAAATTCGACAAACCGGCTCAAAATAAGTAAAAAAACTTTATTTTTCTTCGATTAGTCGTATAATCTCTTAAATATCGAAAGTTAATTTGTGAAGATGGCTGATTCATCCGATGTAACAACTTTGCTCAACCGCATTAACGAGGGTGACGGGAAAGTTCCCGGACAGCTTTTGCCGCTCGTTTACGGCGAACTGCGGAAACTCGCGCACAGTTATTTGCAAAACGAACGTGCCGATCATACTTTGCAGGCGACCGCGCTCGTTCACGAAGCGTATATTCGGCTCGTGGATTGGGAAAAAGTTTCGTGGCAAAATCGGGCGCATTTTTTTGCCGTCGCGGCAAATGTGATGCGGAGGATTCTGGTTGACCACGCCCGCGCAAAAAAGGCTCAAAAGCGTAACTTTGGCCACGTGCTCGCCCTCGACGAGGCAATAAGTTTCTCAGGCCAACGCGAGGTCGATCTTGTCCGCCTTGATGACGCTCTAGAGTCGCTGGCAGCGATCGATCCGGTCCAGGAGAAAATAGTTGAATTTCGTTTTTTTGGTGGGCTTACGATCGAGGAGACGGCTCACGCATTAGCGATTTCGCCATCAACCGTAAAACGCGAATGGACCGTCGCCAAGGCGTGGCTGTTTCGCGAGTTAAGCCAAAGTGATGACTGACCAGAACTGGCAAAACATCAAGGGGATTTTCCTAGCCGCAATCGAACTGGGATCATCGGCTCGTACCGATTATCTGGACAGAGTTTGTAATGGTGACGGGATGACGAGGACCGAGGTCGAGTCGCTACTCGCGTCGCATTTTGCCGGCGAGGATTTTATCGAGACCCCCGCGTTTCAGGTCAGCGAAGCCTTTGAGAGCAGTCCCGCCGCAGCTGAGCAAAAATTTGGCCATTACTCGATCATCCGGGAAATCGGTGTCGGCGGTATGGGGGCCGTCTTCCTCGCACGTCGGTCCGACGGCGAGTTTGATCAATTGGTGGCGATCAAGATCGTCCGTCAAATTATCGCAGACAGCCATCTCATCGACCGATTCAAACGCGAGCGGCAGATCCTCGCGCCATTAAATCACCCAAATATTGCAAGATTACTCGACGGCGGAGTTTCGGAGGATGGGCGTCCGTTTCTAGCGATGGAGTATATCGAGGGCGATACGCTTACATATTATGCAGAACACCACAATTTGAATCTGAATTCACGAATTGAACTTTTTCTCAAGGTTTGTTCAGCGGTTGCCTATGCACACCGAAATCTGATCGTTCATCGTGACCTCAAGCCCAATAATATAATGGTCACGGTCGACGGTTCCCCGAAACTACTGGATTTCGGCTTGGCAAAGCTGCTTGATGAAAGTGTCAATTCCGATTCCGAACAAACTCAGACCGCATTTCGCGCATTGACCCCGGCCTACGCCAGCCCGGAACAGATCCGCGGTGACACGATCACGACTGCATCTGATGTCTATTCGCTCGGTATCATTCTCTATGAACTGCTGACCGGTGAACGCCCCTTTCATACCGAAGGTAAAACCATCGACGAGATACTGCACACGGTGTCCTCAAGTGAGCCGACGATGCCGAGTCAGGTTGGTGCGTCTGGAGAAAAGCTTAAAGGTGACCTCGACAATATCGTGCTGACCGCCCTCCGGCCCGAACCAGAGCGGCGCTACAAGTCAGTAGAACAATTTGCCGACGATCTGGATCGTTCGTTGAAAGGCTTGCCGGTTTCGGCGAGACCAAATACTTTCAAATACCTGACAGAAAAGTTTGTCAAACGCCATCGCTATGGTGTGGCGGCCGCAATGCTAATTTTCGGTCTCGTGGTTATTGGTCTTGTTGGCATATTCTCGGAATTTCGACGAGCCGAAATGCAAAGGACACGTGCTGAAAAAAGATTCAGCGAGGTCAGGAAACTATCGAATTCGCTTATGTTTGAGATTCACGATTCGGTACAGAATTTACAGGGCTCCACGCCGACCCGCCAGTTGATCGTTACTCGAGCAGTTGAATACCTCGACAGTCTGGCGCAGGAATCCGATGACGACGCTAGTTTACGGATCGAATTGGCAACCGCATATCAAAAGATTGGTGATATTCAGGGCAATCCGTATTCAGCAAATTTGGGTGATACTACGGGTGCTTTGAAGAGTTATCAAAAATCCGTTTCAATTCTTGAAAATCTGCATGGTTCTCGAACTACAGAATCCGAAATTTCGTTGGGGAAAGCTTATAGAGCCTTGGGTGATATTTTTGAGGTTCAAGGAAACGTCGCTGAATGTGTGAATAACTATCGCCGTTCATTAGATATTTTTGCAGGTTTAGCTACGAACAGTCCTGACCGAGCGGAAATATCTGATGAATTTGCAAGGGCAAACGAAACGCTTGGCGATGGTTTAAGCCGAGTGGAAAACGGCAATGCGGAAAAACTTTACAATTATCAAAAAAACATATCGATTCGTCAGGCTCTGGTCGAACGAAATCCAGAAACTCTCAAATTTAAGCGAAGTCTGGCGATAGCTTACACAAAATTAGGAAGTGCGATCGACGCGGTTCAACCGGAAGCCGCCGAAAACGTAAAGAAAGGCATACTTGTACTTGAGGAATTATCCAAGGGAGATCCGATGAACGCCCGTGCCCGCCGCGAAGTAGGCTTTGCATATTATCAGCTCGGCAATGTTTTAACTGAAGCGGGTAATTTTGCTGAAGCAATGGAAAGTCGCCAACGTGCATTTCAGATTCGCCGAGAAATGGCAGTCAATGACCCGCAAAATAAACAGGCTCAGTTTGACTTCGCAACGGCGTATGCCGATCTGTCCGAAGCGTTTACCAATCTCAACGACACGGCTAAAGCACTCATATATGCGGAGCAATCGCAGGAAATTTTTGAAAAATTATCACAAGATGATGAAAGCAACGCGATTTTTCGACGCAATGTCGGGATGAGTTACGAAAAATCTGCAGTTGCCTACGCTCACGCCGCCCAAAACGGAAAACTTTCTACCTCTGAGCGAATTAAACATTGGAAGGAATCAAGCAATTGGTTTAAAAAAACAAGACAAGTTTTCACCGACTTAAGAAACTTGAATGAATTACAGCCGAGAGATTCTGCCCAAATTGATAAATATAGCGAAAAAATCATTATTTGCGAGAAATCTATTAATGAACTGGGCTTGAAAGCTAAATAATCTGCGCAGGTGTCATTCTGTCAAAGTTCGAAATCCTGTGGTTAAATACATGAATGACCGACACCTTAAAAAAAGCCGAGGCGTGCGTGATGGTGATCTTTGGGGCGACGGGTGATCTGACGAAGCGCAAGTTGTTTCCCGCTCTTTACAACCTCGCCAAGGAAGATTTCTTGCCACATACGTTCGCGATCATCGGCGTCGGCCGTCAGGAGATGACGACCGAAGAGTTTCGCAAGCAGATAAAGGCAAATCTCAAGGAATTTCTTCCACACCCGCCGGACGTCAAACTGCTCAAATGGTTCGAGGAACGCACTTACTACAC
>JBBRUA010000056.1:0-12705 GCA_038248245.1 Pyrinomonadales bacterium
CTGCGGTGAAAATCACCGATTCAAGAAAAACACGATAATAATCGTCACGATCACATTCGCCAGTGCGACCGGCAGCAAAAATTTCCAGCCGAAATTCATGAGCTGGTCAAAACGGAATCGCGGCAAAGTTCCGCGGATCCAGATATAGAGGAACAGGAACGCACAGATCTTCACGATAAATCCGACATGGCTGATCAGTGCGTAGCCGACCGTTCCATAGCCGAACCATTCGTTCATTCCAACGGTATTCGCCAGCCAGCCCAGTCCGGGAATGTACCAGCCGCCCAAAAACAGCACGGTGCACAGCATCGAGACCGTGAACATATTCACGTATTCGGCCATGAAAAACAACGCGAATTTGAGTGCTGAATATTCAGTGTGAAAACCGGCCACAAGCTCAGTTTCTGCCTCGGGCAGATCGAACGGAACACGGTTCGTTTCAGCAAATGCCGCAATCAGAAAAACAAAAAACCCGATAAATTGCGGGATGATGTACCACTTAAAAGGCGACTGCGTCTGAGCCTCGATGATGCCGCTGAGGTCGAGCGTGCCGGCGAGCATTACCACGCCGATGACCGAGGCTCCCATCGCGAGTTCGTAAGAGATCATTTGTGCCGACGAACGCAGGCCGCCCATTAGGCTGTATTTGCTGTTCGACGACCATCCGGCAAGGGCGATTCCGTAAACGCCGACCGACGTGATACCCAAAACATACAGAACGCCAACATCGATCCGCGCGATCGTCAACGGCATGTTCATCGCCTGCGGGACGAGCCAATTGATGCCGTCAACCAGCGAACTGCCCACGGCCGGTATCCAGCTAACCGCCGAGATCAAATACGGCGAGATCCACGTCAACGGATCTTTTAGCCGTGGACCGAATGGATAAACAACGATCGGCATCAGCGCACAGGTCAATGCGACCATCGGTGCCAGAAAATATACAAACTTCGTCGATTTATCCGGAACCAGATCTTCCTTAAAAATGAATTTCAGGAGATCGGCAAACGGTTGGAGAACGCCCCAGATACCAACGCGGTTCGGCCCAATCCTTCCTTGGATCCAACCCAAAACTTTTCGTTCGGCAAGTACCGTATACGCGACGATCATCAGCACGCCCTGAAAGGCAAGCAAGATCCCGACGCTGATCACGATATAAGGAAATGCCGTTTTTAAGACTGCTTCCATTGTTTCTACAAAAGAATGTTAAATTCTTCGATCGTAAGGCCGGTCTCTCGTAAAATTGACCTTAGTGTACCTTTTGCAACTGATTTATGATCGGGAACAACGATCCGCCTAAATGGCGATGCTGCCTGCCTCAGGATAATATGACTGACACGCTGGCGATCAAATTCCTATCCAACTTTACTCAATGCTCTGACGTCTTCCCGCCCCGACACTTGGGGAAGACGAATCATGCGGCGACCTCGACTATTTCTTCGTAAATCGAAGGCGGAATCGGCTCGTCGTGAAACTTCAGGCTCTCCAGGTACAGGCCGATAGCATCTTTAGCACTCGATACGGCCTCAAATCGGGTGTCACCCTGCGTTATGCAACTCGGTAATGATGGCACCTCTGCAACAAAAATCCCGTCCTCGTCTTGTTCAATTGTTATCCGGTATTTCATCAACTAAACACCTTTTACGTTGA
Organism: Pyrinomonadales bacterium; assembly: GCA_038248245.1. GTDB lineage: Bacteria > Acidobacteriota > Blastocatellia > Pyrinomonadales > Pyrinomonadaceae > OLB17. The sequence goes on from JBBRUA010000056.1 coordinate 1,651, forward strand.
TTCTATCACCTACACTGACCGAATCCGCTTTCTCCCCGACCTCAGTAACGCCATTCAAACTAAACTGCAAAAGCGGCGAAACCAATAGATTGTCCGGTTTTGGATTCCCGTGTGCCAGCAGGTGAAATTGATCGGTTTTGCTCGTCATTGTCGTCAGACGATGCAGTTTATGGCCGACCTTTGGCACCTCTAAATTCTTTTCTGCGGTGTCGCTCATGGCCTCGACCCGTAATTTTAACGCATCGAGGTGAGATGAAATGTTATTAGCTTCCGCGATCGCATGCTTTGCCTGAACCGGATTCGATTCGTCTTTGAGCATCGGATAGCGAAGCCCGTTGTAGGCCGAAACGCTTTCCGCCAAAGCCTTAAATACCATCGACGCCGAAAAATCGTAGCCGAACTCAGTTCCCATCTCGCGTGCGATCAGGCTCGTGATCATCCAGTCCGGCTTCGCTTGGTGAATCGGTTCGATCGACTTGCGAACACGCTGGACGTTGCCGGCGTTATTCGTGAACGTGCCGTCAACCTCGGCAAAGCTGGCCGCCGGAAACACGACATCGGCAAATGCCGTCGTTTCCGTCTGAAAAAGTTCCTGCACGACGACAAATTCCTTGCCCTGCAGGACGCTGGCGTATTGCAAACTGCCGGCGATAAGCAGAGCTTTCGAACCGGCGATGACCTCATCGACAGTTTTACGGCCCGGCGTCATGTCGTTCGCACCGACCGAGTTGTTGTACTTCGGTAGCGGATGAAGCGTGACGCGTCGCCCTTCACCTGCGAAATTCACCGCTGACGACGCGATCGCCGTTTGCGCTTCAGTGGAAAGTTCGCCGCCGAACATGATTATTACTTCGCCGGTCGTCTCGTTGATCGTTTTGCGAACCGAATCGATCTCGCTTGCATCGATGCCGAGCTTTCCGGCTGCCCCATTATCGCTGGTCGGATCTGCCAGAGCTAGTGCGAATGCATCGACGGAGCCTGCATTTACGTGAACGAACTGCGTCGCACGGCGTGAAAGGTTGATCGGCGTCTCGTTGATACAAATAAATTGGGCGCCGCCATTTCGAACCGCCTGACGAATCTGTTTCGCCGTGTAGCTTTGCTCTTCCTCGGGTTCGCCGCCGATCAGCACTATCGTCTGAGCGTAGCGGATCTCCTTGTGCGTACAGAGCGGGACACTCAAATTATCGAAAACCGGTTCGAGATCCTGAACGTCGGAAACGGCGATGTTGCCCGTTCCGATCGCTTCCGCAGCAAATCGCTTGAGCGTGAATATAGACTCATTAGTCAAACGCGGACTCGCGATGACACCGACCGATGTGCCGTCCTCTTTGAGCTTGTCAGCAACGAATTTGATCGCGGCATCCCACGTCGCAGGAATAAGTTTTCCGCCTTTCGAATAGCGGATCATCGGCGTTTTTATGCGATCGGCGTGATTGATAAATCCGTGAGCGAATCGAGCCTTGACGTCGAGGAACTCGCCGTTGAGGCCGTTTACGTAACGATCGCGGGCGACGATGCGGTGAACCAAACCGCTTCGCGAGCCGATGCTGATCTGCATTCCATCCGAGCCGTAAACATCGGTAGAAACGGTTTGCTCGAGTTCCCAAGGCCGCGTTTCGTGGCGATAGACGCCGTCGAGCAACGTTCCGGTCGGGCACACTTCGATACAGTTGCCGCACTGCGAACAGTTCAGCCAACCTCCGTAAGTTCCGATAACTGTATTGACGCCGCGATTTCCGGCCTCGATCGCATCCTCGCCCATCCATTCGTCACAGACGCGTGTGCAGCGTTTACATAGAATGCATCGCTGCGGATCGTTGGCGACGATCGGCGAAAGATATTTCTCAGGTTCGACGTTCTTTTTCTCGGTGAAACGCTCCTCGACGTCGCCCCAGTCGAAAATGACCTCCTGCAATTCGCATTCACCGCCACGATCGCAGACCGGGCAATCGAGCGGGTGATTGGTCAACAGGAATTCGCCCATTGCCCGCTGAGCCTTTTCGACCTCTTCGCTCTGCGTGGTGACGACCATGCCGTCGGTGCAGATGATGGTACAAGAGGTTTGCAGCTTCGGCATTTTGTCGATGCGCACAAGGCACATGCGGCACGACGCCTGGACCGCGAGGTCCTGGTAATAGCAAAACGACGGGATGCCGAAACCGCTGTCACGACAGGCGTCGATGAGCCGCGTGCCCTTATCGACCTCGATCTCTTTCTCGTTTATCGTTACTTTTATCTGTTCTGTTGACATCAAACTTTTCTCGAATACCGAGTTTCCGCGGCCTCTGCCTCGTCGCCATCCGGTGGAACATTTTACGCAACTACAAGTAGGCCGTCGCCCCCGACGACATGCATCTATGTCCGCCAAACTTAAGGTGAGATTCTATTCGCCCTCTAGTTTCAATTATTAAATCTGAAAACCGCCTGAGCGTTACTATTAAAACTTCACCGACTCAGTAATTTCATTTACGCCTTCTTTGCCGACTTCGTAGCTTTCTCTTCAGTCGGTTTCACGGACACTTTTTTCTTTTTCAAACGTGTTTTGCCGTAGCTGCCGGCAAATATTTTGCCGCGTCTCGATCGTTTATCACCTTTACCCATTTTATTTCTCCTTTACCGAATCACCGGTCGTTACCGGCACAAATTTAATACCAAAAAGTTCCATCAAATGCTTCTGCACGTCGGGGTTAGCAGCGAGTTCGTTGTGCTCTGAACAAACAAGTTTCTCTGAGAGCGGGCGCAACAACGACGGCAGTTTGAAAAGCTTGGAAAGCGTCGAAGTATCCAGTGAACGCGTCGTTACAACGCCGTCGCCGGGTGCGAGCATGATTTTTTTCAGCTCGTCAGAAGTTACTTTTCCACCGCCATACTTGGTAAAGCCCGACGGCTTAAAAAGCGTTCGCCACTTGCGGCTTTTCTTATCCCGATAGACGACGATCGTATCAAGAGCGTCCTTGCAATCGGCACCGACAACGTCAAGATCGACACCCTTTGCGGTCGATACCGCCGCCAACGCATTCTGAAAACGTTTCGCTCTATCGAGTATCGCCACAAAATACGCTTGAGCTGTGCGCCGCGAGACGCCCCTAAAATTCTTCGCAAATCGCCGGTCATCCACCGGATTCCAGCCGTATTTTGTCCAGACCTTCGGGTCGTAAAGATCGACTTTCAGCGGCTCAAGGTTTTCGTCCACAACCTGCAAAGTTCCCGGAGCCGGCAAAAGTTGGTAGCTCGACGGAATAGTGAATATATCAAATCTCGACAGATTTTGAACCCACGGCAAATTTATATTCAGCCCTCCGATCGACGACCCCTCGACCAGCGAACTTAACGAAAGAGCCGAGCCTTCGCTTGGCGTACCGAGCAGAACGATCTTGCCGAAGTGTTTGGCACCGGCCCACGTTAGGACCGGTTTTCGATTTCCTGCCGGAAGATCCGTATCGCCGTACATCGCCGCATAACGAGCTATGAGTCCGCCCATGGAATGCCCGATGACGTTAAATTTGAGATCGGGCTTTTTCAGCTTTACCTTCAGCTCAACGATTTTTCTGATGAGCAGACGAGCATTCTCGACATTGTCGAGCCGCCAATCGTACGGGAAAACATATATCGACTTTTCAGCCCCATTAGCTGTCGGGTTATCCCAAAACTCTTCGTGATACCCCGCGTTGTTCTTAAACGAATCAACTAAACCGCCATAAACATCAACCCTCGGAAAAATGCCGAATTTGATGCTCCGCAGAATATCTCCCGGAACAAGAGCGTCGCGATTTTTAGATATATTCGTCGAGATCGGCAACCGCAGATCGTCGTCTTTCGACCGTGGAGCCTTGAACCAAACGATCTCACCCGTTTTCTGATTTACGAGTTCTGAACCTGTAAGCCCGGGAATAATTATCACAGGCCTATTGCCCTGAGCCTGAGCAGACACCAAAAAGACGAATGAGAGCACGACGCCAACGATGGCGTGTGCTGCAAACAGTCGTATTTTTAAAGTAAGCCTCATTAAATATTCGCCGTCACCGCGTTAGAACCGGTTTTAACCGTCAGCCATTTCTTAAAATCATCCGGGAACTGCTTGATCGCACTTTGCACCGGCCAGGCCGCCGCGTCGCCGAGCGGACAGAACGATTTGCCCTCGATATTATCGCAGATGTCGAGTAGAAGTTGAGCATCCTCCGGCTTGCCGCCGCCGTCGGCGATTCGGTTAAAGATCTTGACCATCCAATCCGTTCCCTCGCGGCATGGCGTACACCAACCGCAGGATTCGTGCTTGTAAAACTCGCTCAGATTCTTGGTCGATTCCATTATGTCGACCGTCTCGTCCATGACGATAAATCCGCCCGAACCGACCGACGAGCCCGCCGCGACAAGGCCTTCGTAGTCCATCGTCACGTTCTTGCCGAGCACCTGACCGGCGTTCATAATGTAAACGCTCGATCCGCCGGGGATCACGGCTTTCAATTTTTTGTTGTCACGGAGCATGCCGCCGCAATCTTCCATGATGAGCTTTTCCATGTCGGCGTAACCCATCGGAAGCTCGTAAACGCCGGGCTTTCGAACATGTCCGCTGATCGACCAGAGCTTCGTGCCGCCTGATTTTTCAGTGCCAAGGGCCCGCCACGCGTCGCCGCCCATCTCGATTATCTGGGGAACGGCCGTCAGCGTTTCGACGTTATTCACGACCGTCGGACTGGCGTAAACACCCTCGACAGCCGGAAAAGGCGGCTTCATTCGCGGGTGGCCCCGGTAGCCTTCGAGCGATGAAAGCAGTGCGGTCTCTTCGCCGCAAATATATGCTCCCGCACCCGTATGCGAATAAAGATCGTGGTCAAAACCCGATCCGAGAATGTTTTCACCAAGCAGTCCCGCCTCGCGTGCCTCGGCCAGAGCGACATCCATGATGTCGATCAAATATTTGTATTCACCTCGAAAATAGACAAATCCCGTTCGCGAATTCAAAGCGTAAGCGGCGATGAGCATTCCTTCGATCAACGAATGCGGGTCGCGCTCGAGCAGGTAGCGATCTTTGAAGGTTCCGGGCTCCGATTCGTCAGCGTTACAGACGACGTATTTAACCTTCGGTGAATCTTTGGGCACAAACGACCATTTCATGCCCGTCGGAAAACCAGCACCGCCCCGACCGCGAAGCGCACTTTTCTTGACCTCTTCAATAATGTCCGCCGGAGCCATTTTCAAAGCCTTTTCGAGAGCCTTGTAACCGCCGGTGTCGCGATACACTTTTAGCGTATGCCCATCTTTGACGTGCATTCGCTTGAGTTGTAACGGCTCGCAGCCTATTGCTTTAATTTCCATAAAATCGGAACACGGACGCGTCGCGTCCAAATCAACTTAAAGTCCCAGATCTCTCGCGATCACAAGCGTGTCCGTATGCTGAACAAATTTTACGACCTTACCGTCACTCAATTCCCATTCGTGTGCGAACGGGACGCTCATGCTCTTACCGGTTTTCAAATATTTACCCGCGTAGGTTCCGAACGAAGCGATGTTTCCGTCATTGCCATCAACTATTTTTGACGGCACGGCAGTGAAACCTTCCCATTCGGTCCCGAGCTTCATGAACACGTTTTCAAGTATGGCATTCGGCCCGACATACGTTCCACCGTACATAAACCCTTCGGCCTCGGTCCACGACATTTCCGCGTCAAATGCCCCTAAAACAGCCGGCACATTGCCTGTAGCAAATGCTTCGTAAATGCCTTTAATGATCTCGCCGTTAGTCATAAAAATTTTCGAAATTCTTCCTCTGTCAGCCCTGCGTCTTTTACAATTCCACCCATAGTCAGGGCGTTGACGGGATTGTGCCTCGGGATCGTTACGATACGCAACCCATTCGTCATGACAATGTGTTTGCCTTGACGGGCAACGGTGAAACCCGCCTTTTCCAAAGCTTTTACCGCCTTGAGGTGATTGACGCCGGGAATTTTCGGCATCTATGCGGCAACCTCGACTTCCCTAACTATCGCGTCCTCAAATTGAACATTCAAAACCTCGACGTAATCATGGATCGCGTCTTTTATATTATCAAGAGCCTCTTCCTCTGTTTCGCCTTGCGACCAACATCCGGGCAAAGCGGGACAGGAGATGCTGTAACCTTCGTCAGAAGGTCGCAAAACTACTTTGTATTGCATATCACTTACACTCCGCCAGTATTTTGTCCACCTTCTCGATCGTCAGGTCTTCGTGATAGTCGAAACCGATCTGCATCATCGGGGCGGTGCCGCAGCTACCGAGGCACTCTACCATTGTGATGGTGTATTTGCCGTCTTCGGTTGTTTCCCCTGGATGAATTCCGAGTTTTGAGGAGATATGATCGGTGATCTCAGGCTCGCCCATGATCTTGCACGACAGCGTTTTGCAAATCTGCAAATGATGTCGACCAACCGGACGAAGGTTGAACATTGAGTAGAATGTCGCGGTTTCCCAAACGTCCGTTACCTCAAGATTCAAAAATTTCGCCAGAAAGTTCACACCCGCATTGTCCACCCATCCGCGTTCACGCTGGACCAGCATCAATAACGGAATCAGCGCACTGCGGCTCCGCTCAACCGGATATTTCGCCACGTGCGTATTCATCTCCTCAATGATCGCCGGCGAAAACTCCGCCACTTCAGGTGAGACGAGTACTTTATCTGTAAAACTTGTTGCTGTTGATCCTGCCATTTATATGTCTAGTGGGCTCTTTCCTCAAGATTTTCAACTCGGTTTTCAACGACGCTCAGCCGGTCGTCACCTTCCATTACTTTTTCCATGACCAACTCTATCTTGTTGGAAACCAAACTCACTTTCGAGTCAATTTTTTCGAGTTTCTTCTCTACTTCATCGAATCGAGACTTTACGTCACCGTCGAATCTATCGAACTTCGCTTCAAATTTATCCAGTCGAAAGGTATTTGTACGAACCTCATGAACTAGGCCGTCAACCTTCCCTTCAAAATTGTCTAATCGATTTGTATTTGTGCGAACCTCGTTGGCGAGGGCATCAATTTTCCCTTCAAACTTATCCAATCGATCCGCGTTTGTCCGAGCCTCACCCACAAGGCCATCAATTTTCCCTTCAAACTTACCCAATCGATCCGCGTTTGTATTAGCCTCACCCACAAGGCCGTCGATCTTGGTCGATATTTGAGCTAGGATTTCTTCGTTCGCCATCTTTGTCCTACCTATCGATCTCCCCAAGCACAATATCTAAGCTTCCGATGATCGCCACAACATCAGCGACCATCTCACCTTCGCTCATTACCGGCAATGCGGCGAGGTTTACGAAGCTGGGGCCGCGGAAATGGACGCGTTCGGGTTTGGGGCCGCCGTTTGATTTCATGTAGACGCCGAGTTCGCCTTTTGAGGCTTCGATGGCGTGATAGACCTCGCCCTCGGGAACGTTGAAGCCTTCGGCGACGATCAGGAAGTGGTGGATCAGCGAATCCATATGCTTTCGCATATCGTCGCGATCGGGCAGAACGATCTTTGGTGCGTCGGCTTTGATCGGCCCCGGTTTCAGGCGGTCGAGTGCCTGGCGGACGATCTTGTACGACTCGAGACACTCACGCATTCTGACCTTGAACCGGGCCCAGACGTCGCCGTCGTGCTCGACCGGAATGTCAAAATCGTAGGTCTCGTAACCGCAGTACGGATTGTGCCGCCGCAGGTCGAGTTCGACGCCGCTGCCTCGCAGGCACGGGCCGGTCAGGCCCCAATTTATGGCTTCGTCGCGTTCGATAATGCCGATGCCCTTGGTACGGCTCATCCAGATCGTGTTTCCGGTGACGAGCGTGTCAAAGGTGTCCATCGCCTCAGGAAAATCGGCAAGAAATTGGTTGCAACGATTTTCGAATCCGGCCGGCAGATCCATCATCAGGCCGCCGATGCGGAAATAACTCGGCGTCATTCGCCCGCCCGATGCGGCCTCGATCAGGTTAAGGATCTTTTCGCGTTGGCGGAAACAATAGAAAAACACCGACATCGCTCCGATGTCGAGACAGTGCGTTCCGAGCCAGACCATATGCGAAGCGATACGCTGAAGTTCGCACATCAACACGCGAATGACCTGTGCACGTTCCGGAATTTCCAGATCGAGCAGCTTTTCAGCAGCCATCACGTATGCGAGATTATTGCCGAGCGGATTGAGATAATCCATCCGGTCGGTGATGACGATGCCCTGTTGGTATTTTTTGTATTCAAACAGGTTCTCCATGCCAGTGTGGAGATAGCCGATGTCGGGAATGACATTGATAACGAGTTCGCCGTCGAGCTTGAGGTCGAGCCGCAGAACGCCGTGGGTCGACGGATGCTGCGGACCCATCGACAAAGTCATCTCGGACTCAAGCGATGAGTCGAGAACCTCGAACTGGCTAGGAATGTTTTCTGCCGCTGTCGCCATAACTAATTCAAACTGTAAGGCTCGTAACCTCTTAACGGATAATCTTTACGCAGAGCATGACCGTCGAAATCGGACGGCAACAAAATACGGCGAAGATCCGGATGGCCGTCGAAGATGATGCCGAACAGATCGTAAGTTTCGCGTTCGTGCCAGTTCGCCGTTTTCCAGAGTCTCGTTAATGTTGGCACATGCGGATCATCATCGCTCAGCAAAACTTTTAAGCGCAGACGGCTGTAATGAATTGTCGAGAACAAATGATAATTAACCTCGAACCTCGGCTCTTCCTCCGGTCCGCGGTCCACTCCGCAAAGATCGGCAAGCATGTCGAATCCGTGCTCGGCCGTCAAAAAGCGGCAGATATCGAGGATCGATTCGCGCGGAACAAAAACCGTGACTTCACCATGGCTCTCGACGACACTTTCGACCCAGGCGGCATTCTTCGTTTTTAAGTTTTCCACATAGCCGTGGAGTTTTTCAGTCATAAATCTCTTTTACAACAGAGACACCGAGTCACAGAGAGTGAAAAATCAGGCCTCCGTGCCTCTGTGTCTCCGTGGTGAAATTCTTCTTTACGAACTTCGACGCCGTTCGTGCTTCGATGGCACCGAATACGGCCGCGATGTTTCGCCAGCCAAAACTTCCGACTCCATTTCCGTTTCGAGTGCCGTACCTTCGGTGACCGGCAGCGTTCCCGGAACCATAGAAACGCGTGATTCCGGCTCGTACGTGTCGCGTCTATCTTTGACAGACTCCTTCATGATCTTATCCTGCAGCATCATGATGGCATGCACGAGCATCTCCGGACGCGGAGGGCAGCCGGGAACGTAGACATCGACCGGCACTATTTTATCGACTCCCTGGACGATCGCGTAATTATCGAATACACCGCCCGATGTCGCACATGCACCCATCGAGATAACCCATTTTGGCTCAGGCATTTGATCGTAGATGCGGCGAAGCACGGGTGCCATCTTTCGCGAAACGCGGCCCGAGACGATCATCACGTCCGCCTGACGCGGACTCGCACGAAATGTTTCGGCTCCAAATCTGGACAGGTCATTCCGGGCCGAAACGGTATTCATCATTTCGATCGCACAGCAAGCCAGTCCGAACGTCGCCGGCCAAAGGCTCGATTTGCGTGCCCAGTTGACGATCGCGTCAAGCTTGACGGTGACCACGTCGGGCAGCGAATCAAATAAATTATTTTCTAAACCCATAAACTTTTAAGTCAGAGAGTTGGTCGAGTTACAGAGTGCCGGAGTTTCGAATTTCCAATCCTAAACTCTGCAACACTGAAAACTCCGCAACTCTATCAACTTCCTACGCTGCGATCTTGAAATCTTCGAACTCGTCACGGCGGCGCTTGGCCATCCGTTTAGCCTCTTCGCGGGCCTCGGCTTTCGCCTGCATTCCCCAGTCGAACGTGCCCTTTTTCCAAACGTAAATATATCCGACGACGAAGGTACCGATAAAGACCAGTATCTCGATAAACGCGATCGTTCCAAACGCGATGCCAGTAATCTTTTCCTCTGCCAAGAGGCTCTTGAACGCAACCGCGAAAGGGATCATGAATAAAACTTCGATATCGAACAGCAAAAATATCACCGCGACAGTGTAAAACTTGATCGAGAAGCGATCGCGAGCCGATCCGACCGGATCCTTGCCGCATTCGTACGGCATCAGTTTGGTCGCCGTGCGTTTACGCGGGCCGATGAGCTGCGTAACGATCAGCTGACTCGCACCAAAACCGGCAGCGACCAGAAACATGATCGCGATCGGAACGTAGTCGAAAACGTTGTGTTCAGACATTCTAAATTCTAAAACTGTCTATATTTACCGGACAAAAGACCGCAGAATGACCCGCATTCCGCAAAATAGATTGAGAAATTTGGCGCAATCTAAATCGTAATTTATGAGGGTATTAGTGTCAAGGCTGTTGGACAGCGATACTTCCGCATCGACGCTAATTAATTATTGACCGTAAATCACGCCGTATGCTAACTTTAAATAGCTGGCGATTCAGCATTTCTGCCGTTTTCCCTCGCGCCGTTCGCGTCTTACATAACATTGTGATCTCCGGTTTTAATACAGATATAGAATTTGACGGTGTCGTATACCATGTCCAGACCGAGGACAAGGGTCTCAGCGCCCGGATGATCATGACGCTCGTTTACAACGGCGGCACCATTCTCGCGAGCAAGCGTTCGCCTTACGACGATCTCGTCGCCGATAATTTTGACGAATCTCTTATCTCCGACCGACTCGGCCGCCAGCACAAACTGATCTGTGCCGCCGTGCGTGCCGGGCGAATGGAAGATCTCAAACAAATGTCACGCAAGGTTGCTCCCGCCGCCGCCGGAGCATCGGCCATCGCTCCGAACGCGACGCCGAACGTGGCGCCAAACGCGACGCCGAATGTGACGCCCGATGTCATGCCAGCTTTTGTTCCGGTCGATCTGCCGGTCGCGTTCGCGGAGACTCCGATCACCGAGCCCGATATCTCGAACGTGCCGATAACGATCGGCAGAGTCGAGACACACCGTATTATTTCCGTTACTTCGCCTCCGGATCGTGAGATTATATCCCGAGCCGAACCAAAGGAGATCGAACCTCAACCGATCGAAATACCCACTTTTTCACCGGTCGATGAGA
>JBBRUA010000057.1:0-12665 GCA_038248245.1 Pyrinomonadales bacterium
AGCCTTAATTTTTCTGACCAATTTTGGACTATCCATTCTTAACATTTGCGTCATTTAGTGAGCATGGGCCGACCCGTAAAGACTTTGCATAGTCAAAGCGTCAATCTGAATCGCAAGAGCGATGGCCTTTGCTGTCGCGTCGTCGAGGCCGTTCACTTTTAGATCTGAACCGATCTTAAGCTTGTCATCGTGTCCTTTACCCACAAACTGTGCGAGAAACGGAGCCGGGACACCTTCGCCGCGCACTTCCTTGATATATGGCAAGCCATTCTTGTTTTCATAAACCACGACAAACTCTTTCCCGCCCGCCTGAACAACGGTTGCGGCACCGATCTGTTTACGTGCTCCGCCAGCTGATGAGAACGCCAGATACGAGTGATGGTCGGTATCCGGAACTTTTCCGCCCGAATCTTTTTCAATATCGATGATCGCGTCCTTCGAAATGTCCTTATGCTGTTTTGTAAACGACTGCGCATCAGGAAAAGCCGCTTTCACTGAAGCCGGAGCGTCTTCATCTTTCTTGGGATCTGTCGCGGTGTTCGCGGCCACGGTATTGGCCGTATTTGCGGCCGTGTTCACCTGATTCGTATTTGTCGTATTTGTAGGCGCCGAACATGCCGCCGCCAAGCCGATGGCCGCGAGTACTGCGGCGAGTGTTAAATGCGAGAATTTTTTCATTTTGATCTCCTCAAGTTTCCTTTATTTTTGGATCTTCGAATCCACTGGCGAAAATGTAGTCTTCCTGCTTTCCGATGCCTGAATTACCTTTAATAGCTTTGTCCGGTCGATCTGGGTCGGAACCAGTTCGTTATCAGGCAAAACGGAGGTTCCGCCGGGGGAGAAACCCGACGAGGGAAGTGTCGTTCCGATTGCGGTTTCGAGCTCCGTCAGCGCGTTGTAATAGTCACGGACGATCTGGTTGTAGCTCGTAATATTTTCGGTCAATCGACGTTGTTCGTTGACGACCTCAAAAATTGAAAAGTCTCCCAAATTGTACGCTGCCCGAACAGTGCGGAGATTTTCTTCCGCCCGCGGCACGATCTGTGTCGAATAGACGACAAGGGCCGCGGCCGCAGCCCGGTATTTTCGATAGGCAACGACGACGTCCCGTTTGATAGTTGTCTCAAGGAACTCACGTTCGAGCGTGGCTTGAACCCTTTCGCCCGTCGCCGAGGCGATCTCGCCCTGATTGCGGTTGAAAAACGGGATCTCGACCGAAACTCCGAATGTCAATGAATTGTCCTTCTTCGGAAAATTTCCTCCGCCGAGTCTCGCCGGAAAATCGATCAGTGAATTACTTCGCGAGTATTTGATCCCGGCAGATACATTCGGGACCGCATTCGCTTTCGCGAGACCGATCCGCGCTGAACCCAGTTCCTCGCCAAATCGAGCCGCCTGCAGATCCGTTCGCGTCTTCAAAGCGATATCAGTAAGGTCGCTCAGGAGCGTATCGAACCGCGGCGGTCGATCCGGCTGGGGGGCGATGACGAGAGGCTCGGCAATGTCCGCGCCGATCAGCGTTCGGAGTTGCAAAAGACCTGTTTCAAGCTCGCTATTCAGTTGGATCGCCTGAACCTTAAAGCGATCGTTTTCCACTCGCACTAAATTCACATCGAGCGGAGCGACATCGCCTTCTTTAAGACGCGCCTCGGTTACGCGAAGAAGTTCTTCATTAGCGGGAATAAGCTTTTCTAAAAGGTCTAACTGGCGTGCCGCCGACAGAGCACTTGTGTAAGCAACTCGGATCTCGATCGCTACGGTGCGTTCGAGGGCGGCAATGTCGGATCTCACGCGGCTCAATTCAAGTTCGGCGACCGCCACTCGTTTCGAGCGTTTTCCGCCGAGTTCAAAAACCTGGGTCACGCCGGCGCTAAAATCTGATTCTGGCTCGCCCCCTAAAAAACGGGGGCTGCCGTACTCAGTGTCGAGCGTGGGATTGGGCCTCAGACCTGCTTGCCGGAGCCGCCCTTCGGCAATTGCAAGACGTTGCCGTGCCGCAAGTAGATCGGCCCTTCGGGTGCTTCCCAGCTCGATCAGCCGTTCGATGCTTAATCCGTCAACTGCGACATACTCGATAGAACTCAGCTTTACAATTGGCTGGGGCTCCTGTGCCATCTGTTGCGAAAAAACGGAAGCCGCGACGACAAGCATCACGGCCAACCCCAATGCCGGAAGACGAAAGGATGAGTAGTCCGGCGAGGAGCAATTCCCGATGTTCAATTTTCGTTTTGCCACATTCATTCGAGACGTTATCGATTAGGCAGAAACGGTTTCGTTCCGAATTTCACCTTCGTCTGCGAAACGCCAGACGAAATAACCCAAACCCGCAAATAGGGCGAGGACTGCGATGCCAACTAACACCATTAGAACGCTCCGGAGCCAAGTCATTCCCGCCGCCGTTTCTGCCGCCGGATGTGAGACCGTGACGCCGGAGAACGTGGCAGTATCCGTTTCACCGCCATAAGTGATCTTGGCACGCATTGTGTAGGAACCTTCGGGCAAAGCGGGAATTTTCAAATTGTAGCTTCCGGCGGCGTCCGCTTTTTCAACGGCAACTTGAGTTACGGCACCGTTTGGGCTTTCGAATTCGATTACCGCGGTTACCTTGTCGGCCGCCTCATTCGTGGAGTATTTTGTAATAAATAGCCGAGCTAAAGATGCCGTATCCGGCTCGATGGCCGGATGTTTGATCATCAATTCCAGCTCACCGATCCGGGAAGTATGTGAAACTGTGCCCTTGTCGCTCACAGCCGTCTTCGGTTTACTGTCACCATGATCCTCGCCAGCATGAGCGAAAACCTGGAAATTGCTTCCGAGGATTAGAAGGGAGGAAAAAAGAAGCCACCCTGCGATCGCCTTTCTCACTTTTTTTATTCCAATATGAATGCCCATAAAATATCGCCCCCTGAACCGGTGATTTGATATACACACAATTTACTTACTCCTGCTGGGTTGCAAGGTTTGTGCCAGCGACAGATAGTTGCTGAAAAACGAAGTTTCCTTGGAAAAAATCCCATTTTGGCAGTAAATACAAGGAACTGATCTAGGAATGATTGTGGGAGGCTGTCTATTGCCGTACAGCTTTCTGCCTGTTTTCAGACAGATTAAAAATTTCAGTCGAGCTTAAAAGAACTATCAGGTGATAATAAAAACCCTTTGACAAAGGAGACGTAATCCCCTAGAATCCTATCTTATTGAAAATGACTTTCATTTCCAATAGAAAATCTGTCTTTCAAGAGGTTCCGTTAATGTCAATTTCGAATTCAGTGTTCGCCTTGTTATTTTTTTTCCTAATGTCGTTCCCAATCTTGGCTCAGGTCCCGTTCAATATAAGCGGAAGCGTTAAGGACGAGAACGGGGCGGTAGTTGCCGACGCTCAGGTTCGGTTAACGTCCCTGGATGTACGATTTGATCGGGGAACAAAGGTAAATGATTCCGGGAGCTTTGAATTCAACGATATTTCAGCAGGCAAATACCGAATACAGGCAACCGCTGGAACCTTCGGTGACGCAAGTGTCGATGTTAGCTTTCCCCAGAATCAAAGCCGTACGATCGATCTAATCCTAAAAGCCAAAGCTGTTGCAGCCGAGGTTTCCGTAACTTCGAACTCACTGGCCGGAACACCGGAAAGTTTGACTGAAATTCCCGGATCGATCGAGCGGATAGATTCGCAAACTTTGGAAAACAGTCGTGTTTTTAATTTCTCTGAGGCTCTTAGAAAAATCTCCGGCGTTAACGTCCGTGACGAGGAAGGATTCGGATTGCGTCCGAATATTGGAATTCGAGGTACGAACCCGACCCGCTCGACAAAGGTGCTGCTACTTGAAGACGGCCTGCCATTATCCTACGCGCCCTACGGAGACAATTCGTCCTACTATCACCCGCCTATCGAGCGCTACGAATCGATAGAGGTTCTCAAAGGTTCGGGGCAGATCGCCTACGGCCCGCAAACCATAGCCGGCGTCATCAATTACATTACGCCCAATCCGCCTGATACGCCGATCTTTAACCTAAAGCTCGAAGGCGGCAACCGCAGATTCTTTAATGGCGCCGGCGGATTTGGCGGCAAGGTCGGCAGGTTCGGCACGATCCTCAATTTCAACCATAAACAGGGCGACGGTTCGCGGGAAAATACAAACTTTAAGCTCTACGATATTTCCAGTAAGACAACTTATGAACTAAATTCGCGCAACGTATTGACTGCCAAATTTACATTTTTCCGGGAAGATTCAAATTTAACCTACACCGGTGCGACCGAAGCCGAATTTGCGAGAGATCCGCGCGGTAACGTGTTTAAGAATGACTTCTTCTACGGGCGACGCCTTGGGTTTTCATTACAGCACACCGCTATTCTAAGCTCGAAGATCAATCTGACGACAAACTTTTACTCGAATTATTTTTCCCGCGATTGGTGGCGGCAGAGTTCGAATTCCTCACAACGTCCAAACCGTTTGAATGTTGATCCGGATTGTCTAAATCTGGCAGCCTTAAATACAACGTGCGGTAACGAAGGCCGTCTTCGCGACTATTTAACCACCGGAATCGAACCGCGTTTAACTGCTCAGTTCGATGTGGGACCGGTCAGGAATGAACTTAACGTCGGATTTCGGATACATCTGGAAGATCAGGAACGCATCCAGAAAAATGGCGATCTGCCCAATTCGCGTGACGGCGTTGTAGCCGAAAACAATGAGCGTAAAGCGTTGGCTCAATCCGGGTTTATTCAGCATCGATTTATTTGGAAAGACTTTTCGTTTACACCCGGCCTCCGATTTGAACGGATCGAATATCAACGAACGAATCGTTTGGCCAATGGTGGCGCAGGTGCAAGTGGCAGAGCGAACGTCACAGAAGTTATTCCCGGTTTCGGGGTGGCGTATTCTGGTTTACGCAAAACAACGATTTTTGCAGGCGTGCATCGCGGCTTTGCTCCGCCGCGGGTCGAAGACCTCGTGACCAACTCGGGCGGTGTCGTTGAACTCGGTTCGGAATTGAGCTGGAATTACGAAGTGGGCGCCCGAACACGCCCGATGCGTGGGGTTGATCTATCCGCTACTTTATTCCGCAACGACTACGAAAATCAGATAGTCGCGGCATCGATCGCGGGCGGAGCGTTATTTACGAACGGCGGCCGAACTCTACAACAGGGAGTCGAATTTGCCGGACAGGTTGACTCGGGAACCATCTTCGACACCCGTCATAACGTGTATTTCCGTACGGCCTACACCTTTTTGCCCACGGCGGAATTTCGTGGCGAGCGTTTAAGCTCCGTTACCTCGGCTTCGATTTTGAATCTCTATTGCCCGAATCAACGACGGGTTGCGTTGACCGCGTGTTCGATCACGCAAAACCGTTTGCCGTATACGCCGAAAACCCTTTTAACGTCGAGTCTCGGTTATTCGCATCCGATGGGCATTGATCTTTTTGTCGAAAACGTCTATATCGGGCGGCAGTTCGGCGATGACCTTAACGCCATCAATCCTCCGCCGAACGCACAACTTGGCGCGGTCCCGGCTCAGACCTATTGGAACGCGACGGCAAACTACAAAGTCGAATCGTGGAAAACGACGTTCTTCGTGACCGCGAAGAATCTTCTCGACCGAACTTTTATCGTTGACCGCAGCCGCGGGATTCTGCCATCTCAGTCCCGCCTGATGCAGGCCGGAATCAAAGTAAGTTTCTAGATGCGGATTGAGATTTTAACGGAGGCGTTACAATTTTTTAATTTAAAAAGCACGGCTTTTCCGCTTGATGAGGCGGAGGAAGGCAATAAAAAAGACAGCCGATCGAAGCTGTCTTTTTCTGTTTATTGGTGGAGACGAGGGGGATCGAACCCCTGACCTCTGCAATGCCATTGCAGCGCTCTCCCAGCTGAGCTACGTCCCCGAAATTGTTGAAAACGAATAGAGAGGCGAAAATCTTAGGAGAGTGGATCTCGCTGACATCTTCTGCCGCCCGCATTCAATTTTCCATTATCCATTTTCGGATTTAGGTTGTCCACTCACTATTTGCCTTTGAAGACCGGTTTGCGCTTTTCGAGGAAGGCGGCGACGCCTTCTTTTTTGTCTTCGGTTGAGAAGCAAATGGCGAAGAGGTCGACCTCGCGGCGAAGGCCTTCGTCGAGATTCGAACGCGAGGCGAATTTTACCGCTTCTTTCGAAAGCTGCAGGGCGATCGGCGCCTTTTCGGCGATCTTGTTTGCGAGTTCGAAGGTTTTGGCTTCGAGTTCAGCAGCCGGGTGAATATGATTGACAAGGCCGAATCGGTGGGCCGTCGCGGCATCGATCATATCGCCGGTGAGAACCATTTCCATCGCCCGACCTTCGCCGATGAGGTTGGTCAGACGCTGTGTGCCGCCGCCGCCGCACATGATGCCAAGATTTATTTCGGGCTGGGCGAAACGGGCGTTTTCACTTGCGATGCGGATATCGCAGGCCATCGCGAGTTCGTTGCCGCCGCCGAGACAAAAGCCGTTGACCATAGCGATCACCGGTTTCGGGAACGATTCGAGCGAATTAAAGAATGTCTTCTCATTGAACAGGTCTCGCTGCGTTACCGGCGTCTGACCTTCAAATTCGCTGATGTCGGCACCGGCGATAAACGACTTTTCGCCGGCACCGGTGATCACCAGTACGCGGACGCTGTCATCTTTTCGAAGCTCTTCCAGAGCGGCGACGCCTTCGCGATGGACTCTTTGATTGAGGGCGTTCAGTTTGTCCGGGCGGTTGATGGTGAGCAGTGCAACGGCACCGCGTTTCTCGACGGTTATTGATTCAAATGTTGACATAAAAAAATGAAAAGGTTTAAAGGTAAAAAAGTGAAAGTGGCCTGACTCGATTCACTTTTCTACTTTTAAGCTTTTTCACATCTCCCTATTATTCGTCGATGCCTTCGATCACGTTGTCATCAGCGACCCAGGCGACGAACAGGCGCATCCAGCTTTCCTTTGGCTCGATGATCGAAACGCCGACGCGGGTCGAGCCGTAGCTGGCCGGCGTTAACCGTACGGCCTGTGCCTTTACCTCGACCGGAACGCCGTCCGGGCGATGCGAGCGGATATAGAGATTCTCGCCTTGAGCGATCTTTTGATTTAATTGAAAAAGTGCTCCTAGGGTCGAGATGTCGTCTGTCTCGGTCGGTTCGCTCCAGGTTGCACCATCGTCTGAGCGACCCGAAACGACAATCGGAAGCCGCAGGGCCATGCGCAGAGCGAACCGTTTTTCCTCATACTGAGGATGGATAGAGGTCAACATACGGGCAAAATTCGTTTTGGTACTACTCAGAACGGCAAATACATTAGAAACAGTCTAACACGAAATCAGTTAAGCCGTAACTCAATTTTACGCAAGCAGATAAAGCTCCAAAACATGCTTTTGGACGGCCGCAGATCATTGATTCTTTCCGTGGAGTAAATAGACTAACTACTTCATCGATAGTTATACTATATAGAGGTCAAAAAACCAACAGAATTGCGTGTAGGTGATTTGGGAAACATTATGGCGGAAACGCATCTAAAATATAAGGTAGTGATCCTGGGTTCGGGGCCGGCCGGTCTGACGGCGGCGATTTATGCGTCACGGGCGCAGCTCGACCCATTGGTGATTGACGGGCCGCAACCCGGCGGACAGCTCACGATAACGACCGATGTCGAAAATTATCCTGGCTTCAAAATGGGAATAATGGGGCCGATCCTGATGGACGAGTTCCGCGAACAAGCGTTGCGGTTTGGCACGAAGATCGTGAATGTATGGATAGATCGCGTCGATCTGAGTTCGCGTCCTTTCAAGCTTTACGCAAAGGAAAGTCAGGACAGCGTCGAGATCACAACCGTCATCGAGGCTGATTCGCTGGTAATTTCCACCGGTGCCTCAGCAAAGTGGCTCGGCATTCCGGGCGAAGAACCGGTTCCCGAGGGACTGGGCGGAAACGGCGTTTCGGCATGTGCGACGTGCGACGGATTTTTCTTTCGCGATAAACCGATCGTCGTTGTCGGCGGCGGCGATACCGCGATGGAGGAAGCATTGTTCCTGACTAGGTTTGCTTCGAAAGTGACGCTGATCCACCGACGGAACGAGTTCCGGGCGTCGGCGATCATGCAGGAACGAGTTCTAAATCACGAAAAGATCGAGATCTTTTGGAACACAGAGGTCTTGGAGATCAACGGTTCGAAAGAAACGGGTGTGGAGAGCATCAAGATCTTTAACCGCACGACCAACGAAGGTAACGTTTATCCGACCCAGGGTGTTTTCATCGCCATCGGTCATAAGCCGAACACCGATCTGTTCAAAGGCGTTCTGGATATGGATGACGTCGGCTATCTAATCACTGAAGGTAAGACGATGAAGACCAATATCGACGGAGTGTTCGCTTGCGGAGACGCTCAGGATTCTTATTATCGCCAAGCCGTAACGGCGGCGGGAACGGGATGCATGGCCGCGATCGACGCCGAGCGATTCCTGGCTGAGCACGGAGTAGAAAGCGCCGAGACCGCCACGAACTGGTAAATTTATATGCCGATTTACGAATACAAATGTCAGCAATGCGGGAATCAGGTCGAGGCGCGCCAGAGCGTTTCGGACGCTCCGTTGAGCGCTTGCGAAAAGTGCCACGGTAGATTAGAAAAACAGTGGTCGCTGTCGGGTTTTCAGTTCAAGGGCGAAGGCTGGTATGTGACGGATTACTCCGGTAAAAAAGGACTGGCGGGCGGCGGTGAAAAAAGTTCAGCGAGTGAATCAACCGCAGGAGCGGAAACTGCATCCAATACAAGTAGCACAGCCACGGAAACAAAGTCAGAAACGAAGACGGAAACGAAGACAGAATCTAAGACCAAGGAAACGACCACCGCTAAACCGGCAAAAGAATGACAACCGCCTCGACGAAAGCCTTTACCTTTTTAGTATCCACGATGCTTGTGGCGTCGGTCGCCTTCGGCCAGTCGAGGCACAGTTCGAAGGGAACCGATCTCGAAGGTGCTATCGTTTCGGTTACAGCTTCGCGTGAGGATGCCAAGACGGATCCGATCAAGCTCGAAAGTCTGTTTCTTTACGAGAATGGCATTGAGCAGAAGATAAAGAATTTCAGTTTCGATCCTTCGCCATCGCGGATCGTAATCCTTGTGGATAATTCGCAGACTCTGCCGGCAACAGTCGACGCTTTGAAAAAAGCGGCGTTGGAGTTCTCGTACGAGATCTTTGACGGTGATCAACTCTTCATTCTGGCATATGACGAAAAGGCTGAGATCATTCAAGAATGGACAGATGACTCGAAAAAGATTGAGGCGTCGCTCGCCACTTTTCGAAAAAAAGGCAATCCGTATCTCTTCGACGCGCTCGACGCAGCGGTGAGTCAGGTGTTGGTGCCACTGATGCCGGGAACGCGGAAGACCGCGATTGTCGTGATAGGCGACGGCCTCGACCGCGGCAGCAGAAAATCCTTCGAACTGACGCTAAATCAACTTCAAAACGAAAATGTGACGGTTTACGCTCTCCAGTTGCCGGACCGAACAGGCGGTGCGTATCGACGCGATCAACCAAAAGCTCCGGTCGTGATAAATCAATTGGCGGAGAGCACCGGTGGCAAGGTTTTTCAGTTCGACGAGGCTCAGGCGGCCGCGAAGGAGATCTGCGACGAGCTTCGAAAAAACCGTTATCTGCTTTCCTATATTCCGACCAACACTTCGACCTATGACGCCCGTAAACTTTTCCTTATTGGAGACATAGGCATCAATATTCGCACTAAGGCCGCTCAACCGCCAAACGTAAAATAGCTCGAAATACAGGCAATTGTGGTAAACTCGATCTTCTTAAGAAATTGAATCGGGAGTCAACGATCCGTGAGCGAAGACAACAAATTTCCGCCGCCACCACCACCGCCGGACGATTTTACAAAAACTACCCCGAATATACCCGTTCCTCGTGACGATTCACCCGCGAACGACTGGGACAAGACCAACTATAACTTCCCGAGACAGCCCGCGTCCGACGATTGGGGAAAGACGCAGGTCAACATCAAACCGATCGATACGGCAAACGAAGATTTCGGCAAAACCTTTTACTCGGGAGCGAAGGCACCTTCGACGCCGGAATGGGGCGTGACCGAGGCGAATATCAACGTCAACCCGAATGATTTCGGCGGTGATAACCAAACTTACGACAAGACGACGCCCTATTTTCAATTGCCCGAAGCCGACCGTGCCAAGTATCAAAATTTACCGCCGACGCCCGCCGAAAAGGCCACACAGGCAGCTCAGGAAGAAAAGGAAAAGGGCGGAGTTCCAGGTTGGGTCTGGATTACGGCTGGGCTGATGACGATGTTCTTTTTTGCGATCATCGTTTTGCTTGTGGTCTATTTCTTTATTCTGAGAGACACAAGTTTTGAGGTTACGGTCAAGGGTGCACCTCCGGGAAGTACGGTCCAGGTCGACGACCGTCCGCTCGGCGTGACGGACGAAGACGGCTCGATAAAACTCTCGAATCTCAAGGCCGGTGAGCGTGAGGTGAAGGTTGTTCATCCGAATTTCACCTGCGAATCCAGACGCGTGACCAGCAAAGACGGAACGAGTCCTGAACCGATAATTGCCAGATGCACGGCGGTCAAGGCCGCCGCCACCGACGATTGTTTAAATTTCGGACGCGGCGACGACGACAAGGCTGAACGCTGCTATAACACTGCTCTCGACGCGTTGCCCGATCCGTTCACAGCTGAGGATCTCGTCAAGGCACTGAACATCCTGATCATCAATTTTGACAGCGGCAAATCCGATGTACCGCCAATCCGTCTTGCAGCGTTGCAAAAAGGTGCGGGCTTTATCAAAAAACTACCGGCCGGCATCGTGTTAGAAGTTGGCGGACACACCGACAACGTCGGTAACGACACTTCGAACCAGACGCTCTCCGATGCTCGCTCCGCCGCCGTCAAAACTTCGCTCGTTAAATTCGGGGTCGCCGACGGAATTCTGCAAACCCGCGGCTA
The DNA here is from genome assembly GCA_038248245.1 of Pyrinomonadales bacterium. Taxonomy (GTDB): domain Bacteria; phylum Acidobacteriota; class Blastocatellia; order Pyrinomonadales; family Pyrinomonadaceae; genus OLB17. Next base: position 10,972 of record JBBRUA010000057.1, read on the forward strand.
CGGAGCGACAAAACCAAGGCCCGACGCCGACAACAGCACCGAGAATGGACGCTATCGCAACCGCCGCATCGAATATTCGATCGTGAAAAAGTAATTAAACCGCAACCGGAGCCTCGATCTTGCTGTGCGATTGATAGTTCTCTAGCTTTAGATTTTCAAATTTGAAATTTAGAAGACCGTCGAGGCCTTTTAGGGCAGAGGCATCGACAAATTGTAGCTGCGGCAGAGGAAAAGGCTCGCGTTTGAGGACTTCTTCGACCTGTGAAAAGTGGTTCGAGTAGATGTGCAGATCGCCAAATGAGTGGATAAAATCGCCGACCTCTAAGCCGGTGACGTGAGCGATAAGATGAGTCAATAACGCGTAGCTAGCGATATTGAACGGCACGCCGAGAAACGCGTCAGCCGAGCGTTGGTAAAGCTGGCAATGGAGCGTCTTGCCGTTCTCGACCTTGAATTGAAACAGCGTGTGGCACGGCGGCAGAGCCACATCGTCGCAGGTTTCCGGATTCCAACCTGTAACAATCAAACGGCGGGAATTAGGATTTGTGTCGATCTCGTTCATCAGACGTGCTATCTGATCGACACCGTTCATTTTCGGATAATCTCCGCCGAACGACCGCCACAGGTAGCCATAAACCGGCCCTAGATCGCCGGTTTCGCGGCCAAATCTAGCGGTTTGTTCTTCCGTTGCCCATTCTGCCCAAATATCAACGCCGCGAGCGTTAAGTTCCTGTTCACTTGAACTCCCGCTCAAAAACCAGAAAAGCTCCTCCGCAACCCACCGAAACGGCACACGCTTCGTCGTCACGATCGGAAAGCCCTCACGCAAATTGAACCGGGTTTGATATCCAAACGTCGATATCGTGCCGACACCGGTGCGGTCCTCGTGGCGAACGCCGGTATCGAGAACATGCTTTAGTAGTTCGTGGTATTGCTTCATCGTGCACTAGTCTATTTTGATCCGTTATCTGTCTCATCCACCTGCAGGATGATCGTGTCGGAGCCGACCTTTTTAATCGCCCGGGCTAGTTCGACGACATTTGCAAATGTCATATTCTTAGCCAGCCTGATGATGATCGTTGTGTCCGTCGTATTGGTTCCTTCTCGCCACACCCCGTTTTTTTCTCTTTCCTGAAATATCAGCGTAAGATCCTTTTCGAGCTTCGATGTGTCCGGAATCGAACCTTCGTTTTGACCGTTAAGCGAAATGTTAGATCTCTCATCAACACTTAAGACAAGAGTTAGAGGGTTCGGTCTTGGAAAAGCGCCATTTGGATCCGACTTTTTGGGAATATAAATCGCAAGATCTGCGTCGATTTCGATCCTAATGTCAGTTTTTGGCGACACACGAATCGCGTTTACTACGTCTAAGATCTCCGCCATTTTTGCGTCGCTTTCAGGTTTGATAACAAAAGATAGGTTTTTCGAGGCTTTCGTGGTTGTCGGACGACCAGTCTGCTCGGCGTTAAGATAATTCGCTAAGCCATTAAGCATACTCGCGGTGAACAGGCCCATTCCGGATCTTTTCCGGACAATAACGCCAGCCAAGCCTAACGGGGTGATGCTCACTTCGAATTCAAAATCTGGAGCCACTTGATTCGAACCGGCGGTTGATGCCATCGGCCGGGTTGTGGCTGGCTTTTTCCGGGGCGATTGCGCGTTTAAAAAAGTAGCTAACACAAAAATAAGCGCCG
>JBBRUA010000058.1:0-12645 GCA_038248245.1 Pyrinomonadales bacterium
ATTCCGTGAGGCACGTTCGCCAGTATACGCGAGGAAGAAGCCGCGATGATGCCGCACTTTATCCCGCCAATAAATACTCCGTGATCGCTCCCCGAAGTAACACGAAACCCTTCACAATTTACCGCGATCTCGCTGCCCGGGATCGCAAACGCCGGGTCAACCGCGATTATTTTTCCTGCTTGATTCATTGTTTAGATTTTACGCTCTAGCGCCAGACGTGTCGAACCGCACCGCGAAACGAAAAAACGGCGGCTCAAGTGAACCGCCGCGTAAAGTGTTATCCAACCCCGATCCACATCTATGGTAACGGCGTGAAATCAACGTCCGTGAGTTCGTCGGTAACTGAAACGCTGCGTGGCTGATAAACCGCTTGTTTGCCCTGCACCGAAAGCACGACTGTCTGACCGGCTTCGACACTCAAAAAGCGGTAATAGCCGAACGAGTTTGTTCGGGCGTAAACTACGTTGCCGTTTTGACCCGTCATCACCACCGTGTTGCCCGCCGCACCGCGACCGTCGGTTGTAAGGACACGTCCGGTGATGCCGACATTCGCCGCAGTCGGCCCGAGCAAGCGGCCGGCCGTCCATTTCGAGAACGATGAGATGCCCTTAACCGTCATTATATGCGTCGCCGGTGTGACACAGGCCGTTCCCGCCGGTGGGCTACCGCCGCAATTGACAGGTAGACGCGTCACAGTTCCGTCGTCTTTGATCGCCGTGTATGCCGACTCGACATTGCCGACCGGAAGATCTCCAACCAGATATTGGAATGTCAGATCAGCCGTGAGGGCACCGCTTGTCAAATTAAGATCCCAATACCGATTGATCGCATCCGCCGGAACCGCAGGGTTCGGATTGCGTTGCTGAACCGCTGCCGCTGTCAAAACGGAAGGGTTCGTCGTCAGCGTGGTGACGTTAAAGGTGAATGGTGAAAAGCCGTTTGCTGAACCGAGCGGATAGGTGAATGACCCGGTCGCGATAAAGGTTTTCCGCATAGTTCCGATAACGCTGCCGGAGGTTCGGGTGACACTCCCGGAAGCTCCGATCGAAAGTACGTTTGCACCCGTCACGGTGATGTCGCCCCCGTTCATCGCCAACGAACCGTTAACTGTCAGGCTACCGCCCGACAGGTTGAGAGTACGTCCCGACGCGACGGTTAGATTGCCGACCGTCAGATTTCCGCTCGGTATTGCCGCCTGATTCGTAACACCGGCGGTGGGCAGCGAAACATCGTTCGTAGCAGAGGGCACGGCATTCGTGGCCCAGTTGGCGGGCGTGTTCCAGTCACCGCTGGCCGAACCGTCCCAGACCGCCGTATTGCTAACAACCTGCGGATTGCCGCTCATGGAGCCATTACTTGTAAAAGTATTTGCGTCGCCTGCATAAATCGCCGTGATCGTATGCGAAGAGGCGGTAAGGTTGCTGAGAGCGCATTGTGCCGTCGAACCAGTCAAAGCGACCGCTGTACAACCCGCAATACCGACTCCGCCATTCTGGAACTGAACCGTTCCGGTCGGCGTCCCACCGCCAGGCGAGACAACTGTGATCGTCGCAGTAAACGTGACCAATTGCCCGACGATCGAAGGGTTCTGCGACGATGTCAGCCCCGTGGTCGTCGACGTCTTGTTGACAGTAATTGCCGTGGTGTTCACCGAACCACTCGCAGGGCCATTGTCTACAACCGCTGTTGCACTACCGGCGCCGACCGCAGTTCCCGTAAAGGTCGCTGTTGCCGTTCCATTGGCCTGGATCGTCGTTTGCTGGCTCGAAAGGCTTCCTCCAACCGAACTCCATGTCACAGTCCTTCCGATCAAAGTTGAGAGGTTTGAAAGTGATATGGCCGAGCCGGACGAATTGGTTAGAAAACTGGTTGTCAGAGTAGTCGGTTGACCAAACACCAGCGGTGAAACCGGACTGGCTGTCGTTTTCAACTGCAGGAAAGGGGTCGAAGTCAACGAGCCTCCGCCACCTCCAAGTGCGCCGAGCACTGCCGTGTCGGACGGTGCCGCCGACGGCCCGATGCTAGAGCCCCACCAATTGTTGGTCGCCGACACAACGCCCGGTATATTTTCCTTCTTTAAGCCGGTTCCTTGGTTGTCGCCTGCCACTGCTCCAATGGTGTTATTTGCAAAACGGTTGAAAGTAGCGGTCATGCTGCCGCCGCCGATCGCGATTCCACCGCCTCCGCGCTTATCCGTGTGTGCCGGATCCAGAGTGTTCCCAATTATTGTGTTCTTGGTTAACGTAAAGGGAATTGTAACTACGGGAACGGTAGCGTAATCGTCCGCCGACCAGTATAGGCCCCCGCCTCGAGCGACCGAGCCTACACCTTGGCCCCCGGTCACATCGCCCGCTCTGTTGCCGCTGATCACGTTGTTCTGAACCGTTATTGACACTCCGTTGAGAGGGTTGTTTCCGGTACCAAAAGTAAAGTAGAGTCCACCGCCAGCGCCGTGCGAAAAATTGTTACTGATCGTATTCCCGTCGATCAATACCGTAGCACTTAGAAATGGTCGACCCAAAGCTGAGCTGCGGCGCACGTAAATGCCTGCCCCTTCGCTGTCTCCGCCTGTGGTGTTACCGGAAATCACCGAGTTGGCAATCGTGAGATTTTCGTTTCCCACACCAATGCTGGCTATGCCGCCGCCCGGTTCATCGGTTGTAGAATTGTTCGAGAACGTGCAATTGTTGATGGTTGCATTAACCTGCTCGACGAGCAGCCCACCACCACCTTCACCCTGGTTCGACGAGGTCAAGCGGTTATTCGTCACAATGGAATTGTCGAGGGTAAATGAGCCTACCGTGCCGGTGAATGTCAAATTGTTGCGACCGAACATCTGGATGCCACCACCATAGAAATCAGTTGCACTCGTATTGTTGCCATCCCGCACCGTGACTGTCCTGATCACAACGGTGAGTACTACATCCACATTAGGATTTATGTCGATAATCTTATCATTCCAGCCTGCTCCTCCCTTAATTATCGTGGTAGTAGGGTCACCGGCCACGTTGCCGTTCGCACCAATGATCGTGAGGTTGTCTAGGATGTCGAGGTCGCCCGTAGTGTTGTCCTGATTGTTGTTACCCAAAATGCTTAGCGTGTAGGTGCCGGCCGGCAGTTGAATGGTGTCCGCACCGGCAGTATTATTCGCCTTGGTAATCGCACCGCGGAGGCTGCAATTGTTTGGGTTTCCATCGCACACTTGTGCCGCCGCCGCGTTCGTATCGTCCGTTCTATCGACTATAAACGTAGCAGCAGAAGTCACCACAGGAAAAAAAATGACGACGGAGATTGCGACAATTAGAATGCAAACTCGTAACGATAAAAAAAACTTCAAACTAAAACCTTTGATTAAAAGCGGCATTGCAATAATTCTCCTGAGACGTGATTGAGCAAGTAAGTGAGTTTAGGATTCTGGACAATCATAGAATAACCGACGAGCGAATATTTAACAAGACATTTTCTAACGGGTCGGAGAGGCCTCTATTGAAGAAGATATTGCAAACCTCACTAAAAACTGAGGCATTTAGCCAAGGTTCAAATCGGCAGAACTAAAGTAAAACGCATATTTAGGAAGACTATTTGACTTTCTCCGGCACTCGGAGACGATCCACTGAAATTGCCCAGTATCTTGTCGATGAAGTTGCTACAACGGCTCGAGATTTCTATTGACCTAGAAGTTTGTTAGGCGTTAAACTTATTTAGACAGCTCCATTCGCTGACTGTTTTGGCTTGCCCTGCAAACACCTATCTTTGGCCGCCAAAACTTCATTTTGACTACTGAACCTATGCCGACCCGAATTGATGATCTGCTTAGAATGGCGATGAGCTTTGGCGCGTCTGATTTGCACCTTCGTGCAGGATCTTTTCCCGTGATTCGTGTTACGGGTGAGTTGAAGCCGCTGTCGGGAGTTGCGAAAATGACGCAGGATGAAACGCTTGAGATGGCGTTCTCGATGATGTCGAATCGGCAAAAGCAACATTTCAAGGAGGTTTTCGAGGTCGATATTGGTTACGGAGTCTCTGGACTCGGACGTTTCCGCATTAATATTTTTCAGCAACGGAATTCGATCGGCATTGTTGCGAGAGTTATTTCGGATACGATTCGGTCGTTCAACGATCTCGGGTTGCCGCCGATCCTAAACACTATCGCGAATGAAAATCGCGGCCTGATTCTAGTCACCGGCACAACCGGCTCCGGGAAGTCAACGACTCTTTCGGCGATCGTCGATCACATTAATCGGACCCGAAATTGCCACATTGTCACGATTGAAGACCCGATCGAATACCTTCATAAAGACAAAGAATCCTTTATTACGCAACGCGAAGTTGACGTCGATACGCGGAATTTTGCCGAGGCCCTTCGCGGAAGTTTGCGTCAGGATCCGGACGTGATCCTGGTTGGAGAAATGCGCGATCTTGAAACGATCGAGACCGCACTTGTGGCAGCGGAAACTGGACATTTAGTGCTTTCTACGCTTCACACAACCGACGCATCAGAGACGCTAACCCGAATTATTTCTGCATTTCCGCCGTTTCAACAAAAATCTGTCCGCATTCAACTCGCCGGTTTGCTTAAAGCCGTGGTTTCGCAGCGTCTAATGAAATCGGCCAAAGGCAACAGCCGCATTCCGGCTGTCGAAGTGTTGATGTCAACGCCGCTGATACGCGATTACATCCTGCACGAAGACAAGACCGCCGCCATTCGCGACGCCATCTCAGCCGGAACGTCGCAGTACGGCATGCAAACATTCGATCAGTCACTGTTCTATTTATACCAATCGGGACTCATCAACCTCGATGAAGCTTTGCGCGGGTCGACAAACCCAGACGAATTCCGTCTACGTCTCGCCGGCATCTCGAACACTACAACGCTCGCCCGCGACGATATGGAACGCTCGAGCGGCGTCAGCAGCATCAGCGATATGATCGTCAGAAATTAGGCCAATCTTAGCCCGCATTTCCAGATCTCGCGTTAATATAGATTTCATAATGTTTTTCAGCACTTAAGTCTTGACACGAAGGCCTCATAACGTGTAACTTTTAGGTTTACCAAGCCGAGCGGAAGGACCACCAGACCCTAGCAATTCATCATTGCCCGCCGTAGCATTTTGCATTTTGCAGATGCGGGACAAACGGTAAGTGCTGAAGAAACACTGCGGTCGTTAATTTCAATTTTTTTCAGTCGGCAAGGTAAAACGCTGAACGAACAATGGTTCGGGATGCTATCTAATAATTAAAGGGAAGTTAAACACCGGTAAATGACAAACGAGGTTAAAAAGGAAATCGAAGAATCAGCCGTCACTGAGGCTCCGATTGTAGACACGGCGGCAAAGACGGATACATTGGCTGAAACGCAAGCGGCTCCGGCCATTGCATTGGACGAGGAGCAAGGCACTGCGGATTTCGATTTCGGCGCCATTCTCGAGCAGTTTGAGCAGGAGCAAACGGTATTTCATGCCGGCGAACTTGTCGAGGGCAAGGTTGTCGGGGTGTCTGATCGTGGGATCCTGGTCGATTTCGGCTACAAGAGCGAGGGCGTTGCTCCCGTTGAGGAATTCACTGGCGATGATGGTCAATTGAACGTTTCGGTGGGCGACACTGTCGAGGTCGTGCTTCGCAGCATGCACTCCGGTGACGGCCCGCCAATGCTTTCCCGCGTCGATGCAATGGGCCGTAAGGCTTGGGATGACATCGAAAAAGCTTTTAACGAAGAAGCGAACGTCATCGGAACGGTGGTCGATAAGACCAAGGGCGGCCTCCGCGTTGACATCAACGGTATCGAAGCATTTCTGCCGGGTTCGCAGATCGATTCTCGTCCGATCTATAGCCTCGATCAGTATAAAGGCCAAGAGATCGAAGCAAAGATCATCAAATTCAGCCGTCGCCGCAACAACATCGTTCTGTCGCGCAAGGTTCTGACTGATGCGGTTGTTAACGTCCAGAAAGCGGAAACGCTTAACAACATCGATGTCGGCTTCGTCATCGAGGGCACCATCAAAAACCTTACCGAGTACGGCGCGTTCGTCGATATCGGCGGCATTGACGGCCTGCTTCATGTGACCGATATGTCATGGGGACGCCTTCATCACCCCGGCGACCTGTTCAAGGTAAACGATCACATTCAGGTCAAGGTTCTCAAACTCGATCGTGAACGCGAGAAGATCTCACTCGGCTACAAACAACTGTTGCCCGATCCATGGTCAACCGTTATCGAGGTTTACCCGGTCAACACCAAGCTCAAGGGCAAGGTTTCGTCAGTCACCGAGTACGGCGTATTCGTTGAGCTCGAAGCCGGTGTCGAAGGCCTCGTCCACGTATCTGAGATCTCGTGGTCACGCCGTTCGCAGAGCCCGAAGAAAATATTCAACCGTGGCGACGAAGTTGATGTTCAGGTCCTTGGCGTCGATACGGTTGAAAAGCGTATCAGCCTCGGCATGAAACAGTTCCAGGAAAATCCCTGGGAAAATGTCGACATCCGATACCCGATCGGAACAAAAATTCACGGCCGCGTCCGGAATCTTACCGACTTTGGCGCGTTCATTGAACTTGAAGAAGGAATCGACGGACTCGTTCACGTCTCGGACATCACCTGGGCGAAGAAGATTAAGCATCCGAAGGATGTTCTCAAGAAAGATCAGGAAGTTGACGCCGTCGTCACTAGCATCGACAAACAGGGCCAACGCCTCTCGTTGTCAATGAAGGATCTCACACCGAGCGAGTGGGAAGGATTCGTTGCGACTCACCGTCCGGGCGATACAGTCCGGGGTAAGGTCACACGATTCACCAACTTCGGCGTATTCGTCGAACTTGGCGAAGGCCTCGAAGGCTTATGTCACATCTCGGAACTTTCCGACGACCACGTCGATCGCCCTGAGTCCATCGCGGAGATGGGTCAGGAAATGGATTTCAAGATCCTTCGCATCGATCAAGCCGACCAGAAGATCGGACTTTCTCATCGTGCAGTCGGTAAAGATGACGAGCCGGGTAGCAGCATCGACACCAGCTCGAAGATGTTTACGTCAGACGCTAAGGGCGGCATGGCCAGCCTCGGCGAACTAGCGAAACTCAACTTCGGCGGTGCCGCTGAAGAAGCTCCGGTTGAGGTCGATCCGGAAGAAAAGAAGAAGGCAAAAATCGAAGCCAAAAAGATCAAGGCTGAAGAGTTCGCTGCCAAGCAGGCTGAGGCTGCAGCAGCAGCCGAGGCCGCACCGACTGAGGAAGAGGTCGCCGCTGAAACCGAAGAAACTCCGACTGAGGAAACTCCGGCTGAGGAAACTCTAACTGAAGAAACTTCGGCTGAAGAAGCACCTGCTGAAGAAGCAGCTTCCGAAGTCGAAGAAACGCCGGTTGCGGAAACAGAAGCCCCAGTAACTGAGGAAGCCGCAGCAGAGGAAACCCCAGCTACGGAAACTCCTGCCGAACCTGAGGTCGCTGCTGACGAAGCTCCGGCAACGGAAGACACGGTTGCGGAAGAAGCTCCGGTAGCTGAAGATGCCCCGGAGGAACCGGCGGTAGAAGAGTCGGAAAAGAAAACAGCGTAGCTGTAACAAGGGCAATTAGGGCGATATCGTTGTTGGAGTAGAACCGAGAAATGACTAAAGCTGATCTGGTCGAAAAGGTTGCGAAAGAGGCCGAAATGACCAAAAAAGACGCCGAACAACTGGTCGAGATCATATTCGAGAGCATAACCGGTTCCCTTAACCGCGGCGAGAAGATCGAGCTTCGCGGCTTTGGTAGCTTTCGTGTTCGCGAGCGCAATTCCCGAAAAGGACGCAACCCTAAAACGGGTGAGGCGGTCGATATTCCGGCAAAGCGGGTCGCCTACTTCAAACCAGGCAAAGAGCTCAAGGAACTCATCAACGTCGCATAATAGGTGTAAACGTGGATGTACTCTGGAGCCCTTGGCGATATGACTACATAACCGCGAGCAACGCCAGCGGGTCCAACGGTTGCGTTTTCTGCGATATTCTAAATAGCTCGGCCAGTGATGAAGAAAATTTTATTCTTCATCGGGCCGAGTTTAACTTTGTCATCCTAAACATTTATCCGTACACATCTGGCCATCTCATGGTCATTCCCTACGACCACCTCCCGTCGCCCGACGAGGCCGGCAAGCAAACCACTGACGAAATGATGGATCTGCTAAAACGCTGCACCTCTGCGATCAAAGACGCGTATCACCCCGATGGAATAAACATGGGAATGAATATCGGCCGGTCAGCCGGTGCAGGTGTCGCGGATCATTATCATATGCACATGCTTCCGCGTTGGGTCGGCGACGTAAATTTCATGACCGCCATCGGCGAAACACGGACAATTCCCGAGACGCTCCCCACGACATTCAACAAGCTGAAAGGAAAGATCTAATTAATGGAAAGGTGAAGAGCAGAGATGAAACCCTCAAATTCCTCTCGGTGCGTTCGTGTATCCTGAAAATACTAAACTACCGATTCGATCTTCGGAACGACCAAATAAGCCGCTAATAGATTAAAAAATATCAATCCCGTGAAGAATATTGGCGGGAGAAATGTGAAGACCGCCATTACGAGAAAACAGATGCCGAATATCGCGACATTTATCGCGAGTATGCCCTTCATCAGGTTCGGCTCGGCTTGTTTGTATAGCAAATAGCCGTTGGTCAAAGCTGCGAATAAGCATAAGAACGTAAAGCACGAGCTAAACGCAGTAAAAATGTTTGCAAAGGTCGGTGTAAAGCCGAAACCGGCGTTCATCTTGTAGGTTTCGATCAGATCGAGCATTTGGCGTTTTGTTTCGTTTTCCGGCGTGATCGTCGCGAATAAGGTGAACGCATGGAGTATTGCCGTCGCGAACTGAAAAAGTATCGCCGCCGAAAACCAGAATGTATAACGCTTTAGCATAAACAAAATGCAGTCGTCTTACCCAGTCGGCTTTGCTCCGGGTCTTCTCGGTTCGATGGAGCGGTCGATCGCCTCGTCTTCGATCTCGCCGCCCAGACTGATCGGAATGTCGGCCGGATTCGAATACTTGAGACCTCGCTCTTCGCTGTCCTCCTCCGCCGCGATAAACTTAAACTGCCCCGAATTCGGCGGCATATAGCCGGGATAATCTACTCGAGAGTGATAGATCGCGATCAGGGATTTGATCATGGATTCGCGTATCTGCGTCAATTCGCGCAAGGTCAGGTCGCATTCACCGAGTTGGTCATCGGCCAGGATCGCGTCGATGATCTTAGTAACGATGAACCGGATATTCTCTGGGTTCGGCTCGGCTAAAGATCGAGCTGCGGCCTCGCACGAGTCCGCCATCATCATTATCGCCGACTCTTTAAACTGCGGCTTTGGCCCGGGATATCGAAAGTCATTTTCGGATACGTCGGACTCATTGCGGGCATCGGCTTGAGCTTTTTTCAGGAAATAATGCAACGTTCGCGTTCCGTGATGCTGGGGAATAAAATCAATGATTCGCTGCGGCAAACCCATCTCCCGTCCGAGCTTTATTCCGTAGGTGACGTGGCTGATGATTATCTTTGCGCTCTGGGTCGGTTTGAGGCGGTCATGCGGATTCTTACCGAGCTGGTTTTCCACAAAATGCTCCGGAGCCGCCGTCTTCCCGATGTCGTGGTAAAGGGCACCGATCCGCGTGAGCAAACCGTTACCGCCGACAACGCGGCACGCTTCCTCAGCGAGTTGGCCGACAGCGTGCGAATGCTGATTTGTCCCCGGAGCCCGCAAAGCCAATTGGCCAAGTACGGGAAGATCGGCATTCGATAGTTCGAGAAGCTTGACGTCCGTCAGAATACCGAATGATGTTTCGCAGATCGGTAGCAGAACAGCAGTTACTGCCGCGGTGATAATTCCGCTTGCCAGGCCGCAGCCGATCGCAAGCAAGATCGAATTTAGAATGAACGGCTGCTGCGTGTATGCGATCAATGCGATCGCCAAACCCGCACTCGCGAGCCCAACCAAAACTCCGGCGATCGTCACTGTCTGACGACTTCGATAACGCCCAATACCATAGACTGAGATCGACGAAGCGATAGCCGCGAACACAACAAACTCAAGCCCGCGAGGAGCCAAAAATCCGGCTATGATCGCGTTCAAAAATCCGGTAAACAAAGCCGTCGGCCGGTCGGCGAGTAAGGTTAAAAGCAGACTGCCCATCGCAAAAGGTATCGCGAACGACCAAAGCATCGTATCGTTATACGGAGCTTTTATATTCTGCAAAGCCGTGAATTCAGCAAGCCTGAATAGCGCAGCTACCACGCCAGTTTGTACCACGACAATAAAACCCAACAACGCAAAGGTCTTATGAGGCGACAGAGCCAAACGAGGGACGATCCCGCGATGTTGGACAAATTTCCAGGCGACCCAAAACAAGGCGGAGATCAGTATTAGAATCCCGACAAAGCGATTCAACTGCCGCGAGCTGTCGCTGTAATTTCGGACCGCCGCTATTTTGGACAAAATATCCGCCGTCACGATATCGCCTTCGTCGGCTATTTTCTGACCTCGCTTGAGGCTGATGTTCGGAATCTGCACATTCTCGACAGCCGATTGCCGCGCCGCTTCGGTCGCAACGCTGTCGTACGAAATAGTCGAATCGACCAATATTTCGGTCGCTGTGTAGAACGCGTCAGCTTCTTTGGAAGACAAACTTCTGATCCCGGCAAGTCTTGTTTTCAGTTTCCCGCGAGCGATTGATAGCGGCGTCCAGTTACTTTCGGGCATCGAGACGGTTGACTGCTGGCCGGGGTTCGAGCGATCGAATACTAAAACCTGGTTCTGGAAATACTGTTTCTCGGCATCATCATAGATATACCCCTGCGAACTTTCTTTCAGCGCACTTTGGACGGCATCGAGTTCGTTTCGGCTAAATGTCCGAGCCGCAAGGATATTTCCTACATCGGCTCCACCCGCACCGGTCCAATGCGTTTCCGCCTTTGCTTCGGTATTCGCGAACTTTTCACCCACCTTTTCGCGTCCATGACGTTGCAACTTTTCCCAGGAAGAAAGGAATCCCTGCACTGCCTGGTCGGCCCGGTTCGATTCGTACCGAAATATCGGTTTGATCGACGCTTTGGCTTCGAACTTTTTCTGCTCCGCTTCTTCAGGATTCACAAAGTAAATGTCAGCTGGGGAAATGATGCTTTCGCGGGCGATGTCTCCGACTTGGTAGGCGGTTTCGTTCGACGAACGCCACGGATTTTGGATCAAAAGCGTCGTTACCAGACACAGAGCCACAAAGCCGAGCCAGAATTTCTGCGTGTCGGACAGCGTCGAAAAGGGCTTCGCGACCGCCGCAAAAATCTTTTCCCGCCAACGCGTGGCGGGTGTTTTCATATCTTGTATCCGTTTGCTCATCTTCTGAAATGTCTCAAATTCACGCTGCCGAACCCGAACTCGAAACCTGAAATTCGTTCTCCGGGACGACGATCATCTCACCGATCGCCTCGACCATTGGTCTGAGGGATTCACGGCGAATAGCTGAAATTGACACGCATCTGGCATCGCTGTCAAGAGTAATGTGACGTGTCAGCGTCGCTATCTCTGCCCGTTTTAGCAGATCTGTCTTATTTAATACGATCAACTGCGGTATTTGGTTAAAGTTCAGGTCGCCGATGATCTTATGAACAGATGCGATCTGCTGCAAAACCCGTGGATGCGAAGCGTCGACAACATGTACCAGCAGATCACTGTCCGCGATCTCCTCCAGCGTCGCCCGAAAAGCCGAGACTAGCGCGTCCGGTAGGTCCCGAATAAATCCGACGGTATCATTGATTATAACTTCCTGATCGTACGGCAAACGCAAACGCCTCGACGTCGGATCGAGCGTCGCGAACATTTTCTTCTCCGTGTAAACCTCGCTCTGCGTCAGCGAATTAAGCAGCGTGGACTTGCCGGCGTTGGTGTAACCGACCAAGGAGATGATCGGTAGATGTTTCTGGACACGCGTCTTTCGGCGTTCCTGACGCTGCCGGCCGAGACCGTCGACCTGTTTCTCAAGATTTGCGATGCGGTCGCGAACTCGTCGGCGATCCGTCTCAAGCTTCGTCTCACCCGGGCCGCGCCCGCCGATTCCGCCGGCAAGTCGCGAGAATGCAGAGTTCTGGCCGATCACGAGTCTCGGCAAAAGGTATTTAAGCTGTGCGAGTTCGACCTGAAGCTTGCCCTCGCGAGATTGAGCACGTTGGGCAAAGATATCGAGGATCAACTGCGGTCGATCTATGACCTTTAGTTCCGTTGCGTCCGACAAAGACCGGACCTGGGCAGGCGACAGTTCCGTATCGAAAACTAAAATATCCGCACCCAGCCGCATCGAACGGATAAGCAGGTCGTCCAGCTTGCCTTTTCCGAGCACGGTCTTCGGATCGATCTGCGGACGCCGTTGAATGACGGTGTCAAGAATTACAACATCGGCAGACTCGGAAAGTTCTTTCAGTTCCGCGAGCGATTCCTCTGCTTCTTCGACATCGCCCGTTGTGACGCCGACAAGGATCGCCCGGTCTCGGCCGGTCTGGCGATTACGAGCCGTCAGACGAATGCGGGCCATTTCGTCCTCGAGCGAATCGATCAGCGATATGAAATTCGTATCTAGCTGCGAAGGTATATTCGGTTCGAGAAATTCGTACGGCAGCGACTGTGCCTCGGCCTCAAGGCTTTC
>JBBRUA010000059.1:0-12458 GCA_038248245.1 Pyrinomonadales bacterium
ATCGCCGGTGCCGAAGAAAAAGTAACCGCCAAATGGATGCCCGAGGAACTGATGGCAATGGCCCAGCGAAACGTCAAGAACTAGTTTTTATTTAGTAATAATATTGCTGATAAGTGATGAGAATTCCGAATTGTCATTTATCGGCTTTTTTATTTTTCGATATCCAAACGCAGTCCGTCGACCGCCTCGATCACATCGCACATCGGTTCGAATCGGCCCACTTCCTCGCTAAAATCCACATCGTCCCATTCCGGATAAAAATGCGTCAGCAATGCGCGTTTTGGGCCGGCTTTGCGAATGATATAGATCGCCTCGGCGAGCTCGAGATGTTTTTCGACCGGTTTATCTTTCAGAAACGTGCATTCGAGAATGAACAGATCCACTTTGTTCGCGAATGTCGCCAGCGGTTTTGAAAATCCGGTGTCCGCCGAAAACACGAGAGTCGTTTCGCCGTCGCGAATGTGTATCGCGTGACTCTCATCCGTGTGCGGCGTCTTAAATGAGACAGCCTCGACGCCCGGCAATATTGCGAATGGCTCCAGACCTTCGACCTCAATGATCTCCACCGGGAAAGGCTGTTCGAGCAACTGGTAGTTGTTTACCGCATCGAATTTTTCAATTAAAGTTTTGAGGCCCGTGCCGCCGAATATTTTCAGCGGCTTTCGCCTATCTTTGGTTGCCGGGGCATGTTTCGTCCCGGCCAGAAACGGAGCGAGTCCGCCGCAGTGGTCGAGGTGAAAATGCGAGATCCAGATCGCGTCGAGCTGCGGCCAATCGAGCTTTTCTGCAGCCATTCGCGAAGGAACGGCGGCCGAGCAGTCGAGCAAAATACTGCCGCCGGATGTCTCGAGCCAAAATCCGGAACTGGTGCGCAAAGGACGCGGGATGGTGCTGCCTGAGCCGAGGACAACTAACTTCATAAGCTGATAATAACAGACGATGTGGTAAATTATTGGTATGAGCCAAGTAGATATTCTCGCCATTTTCGCCCATCCGGACGATGTTGAGCTGACGGTCGGCGGCACGATGCTCAAGATGAAGCATCTCGGCTATCGCACCGGTGCTCTCGATGTGACTCAGGGCGAAATGGGAACCCGCGGCACTGTCGAAGGCCGCGCAGCGGAGGCCGTCGAGGCGGCGAAGGTCCTGAAACTCGACCTCCGCGAAAATCTCGGTCTCCCGGACGGCCACGTTTTCGTGACCGACGAAGAGCGCACAAAGCTCGTCCGTGTTCTCAGGCGGTTAAAGCCAAAAGTGATCCTCACCCACCAGATCGGCGATCCGCATCCCGACCACGATCACATTGCGACGCTGGTTCGCGAATCGGCCCGGCTTGCGAGTATGAGACGTTACGACGAGGCGTCGGGAGAGAATCGCATCGATGTGCCAAAGGTCGCGCATAATATTTTTTCTCGTCGAGTCGAGGCGTCGTTTGTCGTAGATGTTTCTGATTTTTTGGAGGAAAAAATGGATGCGATCCGTGCCCACCGCTCGCAGTTCTACGACCCGACGTCAACCGAACCCGAAACGCGGCTAACCACGAAAAACTTCCTCGACGAACTCGAACTCCGCTCCCGCTACTTCGGATCCCTTATCGGCGTCGCCGCCGGCGAACCTTTCTATGTCCGCGAAACGTTGAATGTAGAAGACCCGATCGCCCTCCTCTCGCTGCCGATGAATCTGTATTCGTAGGCGATGTCGCGGATGCCGGTGGCAGAAGCCCGCACGACAGTAAGGGCGTTACTCGAACTAGCGGAATGCTTATTCCATAACCACATTCCACCTAAACTAAAAACGCTCTTTTTATCGTGCGGGCTTGTGCCCTCATCAATCTTGACAAAAAAGTAACGATTTGCGATTCTTGTATCAATGGTTATACCTAAGATCTTTATTTGAGTAGGGTTTATGAAAATTTCGGCACAAGAGGAATACGGCCTTCGATGTTTAGTGCAGCTGGCGAGTTTGCCTGATGGCGACAGTTTGACGTTGCCGCAGATCGCGGAGCTCGAAGGCATCTCGACAGCGAACGCCGGTAAACTGATGTGGCTTTTGAACAAAGCCGACTTCGTCCAGTCGACCCGCGGCACAAAAGGCGGTTATTCGCTGGCCCGCCCGGCGGAAGAAATTCGTCTGAGCGAGATCATCAAGGTGCTCGACGAAGACGTGATGACCAAGCATTGCGACAGCTACACCGGCGTGCTGGACAGTTGCGTTCACAAAGGTGATTGCGGCATTCGCCCAGTAATTATCGGCCTTCACGAGATCGTAGAAAACGCGCTGTCACGCATCACGCTCGCCCAAATGGTCGGCGACGAGCGCTCGGTCGACGCGATGTTCCACAGCATCCAGGGCATTCATCGCACCATTGAATCGCAGAGAGTTTAAGAGGTTTAGCCACGAATAACACCAAATAGGACTTCTTGTTAGTGTAATTCGTGGCCAAAAAAAATATGTCAACAGCAGCAGAATTACTTACAAATCGGGAATACAAATACGGCTTTGTCACGGATATTGAGACGGAGACGATCGCTAAAGGTTTGTCCGAGGATACGGTTCGCTTGATCTCGTCAAAGAAAAACGAGCCCGAATGGATGCTCAATTTCCGCCTCAAGGCGTATCGTCAGTGGCTCAAGATGGAGCAGCCGGACAACTGGGCAAATTTTGATTATCCGAACATCGATTTTCAAAATATCTCGTACTATTCGGCACCTAAGCATAAGCCTTCGAAGGCGAGCCTCGACGAGGTTGATCCGGAATTGCTGAAAACATTCGAAAAACTCGGCATTCCGATCACAGAGCAGAAAATGCTCGCGAATGTGGCGGTGGATGCTGTGTTCGACTCGGTTTCGGTGGCGACGACGTACAAGAAAAAGCTTTTGGAAGCCGGCGTGATATTTTGCTCGTTCACCGAGGCGGTCGAGCTTTATCCTGAAAAGATACAGAAATATCTCGGCTCGGTCGTGCCGGTCGGCGACAACTATTATGCAGCTTTGAACTCAGCGGTTTTCTCGGACGGCTCGTTCGTCTTTATTCCGAAAGGCGTTCGCTGCCCGATGGAGCTTTCGACGTATTTCCGCATCAATACTCAGGAGGCCGGGCAGTTCGAGCGAACGCTGATCGTCGCCGAAGAAGGCGGCTACGTCGCGTATAACGAAGGCTGCACGGCACCGCAGTTCGACACGAATCAGTTACACGCGGCGGTCGTCGAGCTTGTGGCTCTCGATGATGCTGAGATCAAATATTCGACGGTGCAGAACTGGTACGCCGGTGACGAGAACGGAAAAGGCGGGATTTTTAACTTTGTGACAAAGCGTGGTGCGTGCCGCGGTGTACGTTCGAAAATTTCGTGGACGCAGGTCGAGACCGGATCGGCGATCACCTGGAAATATCCTAGCGTGATCCTCCAGGGCGACAACTCGATCGGGGAATTTTACTCGGTCGCGCTGACCAACAACGCCCAGATCGCGGATACCGGCACCAAGATGATCCATCTCGGCAAAAACACAAAATCGACGATCATCTCAAAAGGCATCTCGGCCGGAAAGTCGAACAATAGCTATCGCGGCCTCGTCAAAATAATGCCGAAGGCCGAAGGCGCCCGGAACTACACGCAGTGCGATTCGATGCTCATCGGCGGCAAATCAGAGGCGAACACGTTCCCCTACATCGAGGTAATGAACGCATCGGCCCGCGTCGAGCACGAAGCCACAACCTCAAAGATCAGCGAAGACCAACTCTTCTATCTCCAACAACGCGGCATCCCGCAAGAAGACGCGGTTTCATTGATCATTAACGGCTTCTGCAAAGAAGTTTTCCGCGAACTACCGATGGAATACGCGGTCGAGGCGACGAAGTTGTTGGGATTGAAACTGGAAGGAAGTGTTGGTTAATGGCGATTCGAAATGTACTACTTATATTGGCGGTATGCATTTTTGGCGTATCGTGCAGCATTGTAGAAAAGGTCATTGATCCTGCAAAAAAAGAACGTAAACAGATTGCCACGAAAGTGTATGAAAAGGATGGACTAAGTTTCTCTTATCCTGATAACTGGAATATTACGGAAGACACAATCATCGATAAAGGAATTCGTCACGTAAATATTGAGGATGCCGACAACAGCATTTTTGTTATTCAGATTATGTCCTCTGACATGACAGCAGACTTAGAGGATATGGCCGAAACCTTTATGTCTGAGGTTTCGAAAAATGTTCCAATTGGAAAAGTGTCTAATATAAAAAAGGCCCTCGCCGAACGAGCGATAGCGGGCCAAAGCCAAACAGGAGTACGGAGGAATTACTCAATTACACTATTTGGCGAGGTAGTTCCGCATACGGTTGAGTTTTTCTTGGTGGAAGCTAGTAGCTCACGAGCCTTGATTACGATTCAGTTGCCGGACGAAGATTTAAAAGCTGGTGAAAACGAAATCAAGATAATTTCCGACTCACTAGAATTTTAGTTTTAGAGCGCAGCGACGACCGTTTCGATATAAAAGAAGAGATGAAAACAATTCAACCTTCCAACCAACCACAACCAAAAGGCCATTATTCGCCTGGCATTGAGCATAACGGCCTGATTTATGTTTCCGGCCAGTTGCCGATGGATCTCGTTACGCGTGAGCCGTTTTCGGGCGATATTGGGGACCAGACGGAGATGGCTTTGCGCAATGTTGAGGCGGTTTTGCATGCGGCGGGGAGCGATTTGAGCCAAGTTTTGCAGATGACGATATATGTTTCGGATATGGAAATGTGGGGCAAGGTCAATGAAGTTTACGCCCGCGTGATGGGCGAGCATCGGCCGGCGAGGGCGATCGTGCCGGTTAAGGATCTGCATTTTGGTGCAAAGATCGAGATACAGGCGATCGCGGCGAAGAAGGAAGATAGTTAGCCACGAATTAACACGAATATACACAAATAGAAGAAGTCATTAATTCGTGCTGTTCGTGTTAATTCGTGGCAAAAATGCTTTATGAAGTTACCGATTTTTCAGGTCGACGCGTTTACGAGCGAAATATTCGGCGGAAATCCGGCGGCGGTCGTGCCGCTTGATACGTGGCTCGCGGACGAGACGATGCGGCAGATCGCAGCTGAGAATAACCTGGCTGAGACCGCGTTTTTTGTTAACGAAGGCGAGTATTACCACATTCGCTGGTTTACTCCGGTGGTCGAGGTCGATCTTTGCGGACACGCGACGCTGGCGTCCGCTCACGTTATTTTTAACGAATTGAAGCTGGCAGACGAGTTTATTCCGTTTTATTCGAACCGGAGCGGAAAGCTCAGCGTCACTAAAAATGATGAACTGCTGCTGCTCGATTTTCCGGCGTATCCGATGACGGAGATCGAGCAACTGGATGTGATCGCGGATGCTCTCGGCGTCGTACCGGTGAAGGTTTGGGAAACTCAAGGCAACATGGTTATTCTAAAGCTCCAAAGCGAAACGCAGGTACGCGAACTCGCCCCGAACCTGACCGCTCTCGCCGAACTGCCCTACGACGAAGTAATTGTTACCGCCAAAGGCGATACGTGCGATTTTGCGTCGCGAATGTTCGCGCCGAAGATCGGTATTCCTGAGGATCCGGTCACCGGAGCGATCCATTGCTCACTGATACCCTACTGGGCCGACGAATTGGGTAAGAATGAGATGTTTGCTCGTCAGGTATCGGCACGCGGCGGTGAACTATTTTGCGAACTAGCCGGCGACCGTGTAAAGATCGGCGGCAACGCAATTTTATATTTGAAAGGTGAGATCTATGTTGACTGAAGATTCCACCACGAGACACAGAGCCACAGAGGTCATAGAGCTTTTTACCGTGGTGAAAGTAGACCAAATCCAAATCTCTGTGTCTCTGTGGTGAGTATTTCTAAAAGGTAATTGATAAAAATGCTACTAGAAGTAAAAGACTTACATGCCGCGATTGACGGCAAAGAGATATTGAAGGGGTTGAATCTGCAGGTCCGCAAGGGCGAGGTTCATGCCATTATGGGGCCGAACGGTTCTGGTAAATCGACGTTGTCGAAGGTTTTAGCCGGACATCCGAGTTATGAAGTGACGTCAGGCGAAGTGCTTTTCGACGGCAAGAATCTGCTCGAACTCGAACCCGACGAGCGTGCCCGGGAAGGTGTGTTCATGGCGTTCCAGTATCCGGTCGAGGTGCCGGGCGTGTCGAATTCGCAGTTTTTGCGGCTCGCTTACAACCAGAAAGCCTTGCATCACGGACAGGAAGAACTTGATCCGCTCGAATTCAACGATTACCTAAAAGAAAAGGCGAAGGTCGTCGATATGAGCAATGAGTTTTTCAAACGCTCGGTCAACGAAGGCTTCTCGGGCGGCGAGAAAAAGCGTAACGAGATATTGCAAATGGCAGTTCTCGAGCCGAAACTAGCTGTGCTCGATGAGACCGACTCCGGCCTCGACATCGACGCTCTACGGATCGTCGCTGAGGGCGTCAACACGCTCCGCAGCCCCGACAACGCGATAATTCTCGTAACGCACTATCAGCGCTTGCTCAATTTTATCGTTCCCGACATGGTCCACGTTCTCGCCGGCGGCCGCATCGTCAAAGAAGGCGGCAAGGAACTCGCTCTTGAACTGGAGGCGAAAGGCTACGACTGGGTGAAATCGGCGGCAATTTAGGAGGATTTTATGGCTCAAAACTATACCGCAATAGTCAAACAGGACGGTGATTGGTGGATCGGGTGGATCGAAGAGATCGCCGGCGTTAATTGTCAGGAGAAAACGCGCGAAGAGCTGATGGATTCGCTGCGCGTAACACTCGCCGAGGCGATAGAGTTTAACCGGAGCGACGCTCGAGCGTTTGCAGGCGTTAATTACAGCGAGTTGCCGATCGCGATATGAAGCGGCGTGAGCTGATCCGGTACCTGTCAGAGAATGGCTGCGAACTGCTTCGCGAAGGTGGACGGCATTCGTGGTGGCACAATCCTCAGCAGAATCGAAGGTCCGCCGTGCCTCGCCATAACGAAATTACCGACGAATTAGCGAAAAAGATCTGCAAAGACCTCGGAGTTGCAAAAGCAAGGAAATAACTGATTGAGTTCTAACGCGGCTGAAAACACAGAGGGAGGGTCCGGCAATGCAGTACTGGTGGCGATATTCGCTGCTGCTCTGATCGTCGTATTCATCGCCTTTCGCAGCTCAGACCTGTTGAGGCTCCCGACGCTCCTTGGAAATCTCGGCGGTGGACCGCTTTTCGGCGGCGAGGGTTTTCTCGGTACGCTCGTCGGGTCTTTGGTGGCCGGTCTGATCCTTGTCTCGTGGTTCGGTACCGGAACATTTATTTCGAGCTTTATTAAGGTCGAGAGGCGCGACGGCGATTCGCACGTTTTGGAACTCGTCCGAAATATTGGCGTAGGTGCAGTTGTCACTTCGCTGATCTGGTTTTTTCTCGGCCTCGCAGGATCATACTCTTCGGTCGCGGCGATCGTCGTTACTGTAACGGGACTGGTTTTGGCGGGGCTGGGTCTCGTTAGGGCTCGCGAAGCCAAGGCCGAAAGCCGAACGCCGGAGCCGGCTGCGGGCATCGACCGGATAATTCTGTTGATGATCGCTGCCTGTCTGTTTTTAGCTTTCGTAGCCAGCCTCGCCCCGCCGATTGCAAAGGACACGCTGCTCTATCATTTTTCGGTTCCCAAAGCGTTCATTGCACAGCATAGTAACGCATTTATCGAGGGAAATATCGCGAGTTACCTGGCATTGGGAACGGAGATGCATGCCTTGTGGGCGATGCTTTTGGGAAATATAGTAAGTCCGCGCGCTGGCGAAGCTGCGGCGGGCGTGACGACGTTTTTATTTTTCCCGCTGTTACTCGCGGCCGTTTTTGGATGGGCGAGAGAGCTTAATATTTCACGAAGCTGGTCGCTCGCCGCTGTTCTCATGGTCGCGGCGATCCCGACCGCATTTCATGTGGCATCGAGCGGTTACACGGATCTTTCGCTCGCATTATATATTTCGCTCGCCGTTTATTCGCTGTGTCGGTGGTGGCGAACGCCGGTGATCGCTCCGCTTGTGTTTGCCGCGATATTTCTCGGCGGGGCACTGGCGGTAAAACTGACGACGCTGTTCGTTATTGCCGCGTTTGCATTGATAATTTTGCTTCGCGGCCGCGGCGAGGTTAAGGCGGGGAAGATCGTGCTGACCGGTTTCGGTGCCTTGCTTCTAGCCGGTGTGATCGCTTCGCCCTGGTATTTACGGAACTGGTCGGCAACCGGCAGTCCTGTGTTTCCGTTCTATATGAGCATTTGGAAAGGCGAGGCCAAAGGCTGGGATGTCGAGCGTTCGAATCTTTTTCAGGGGATGAACTCGCAATACGGCGGCGCGGCGGAGCAGCCCGTGAATTACCTGACCGCTCCGCTGCGGCTCTCGCTTGCGGCCCAACCGGAGGACGCGAATCTATACGACGGCGTTCTCGGTGCGGCATTTCTGATCGGTTTGCCGCTGCTGATCTGGGCTCTCTGGCGAAGGCGTCTTGCGCCCGAAGTGGTGATAGCCGCCGGTGTCGCGGGGGTGATCTATTTGTTTTGGCTATTCTCGAGTCAGCAAATGCGTTACCTTTTGCCACTTGTTCCGCTACTGGCCATTGCGATCGCGGCGTCTGCCGAAAAGGTCGGCGAACTGGCGACCCGACGGGCGTGGATGTACGTAGCGATTGCGGCCTCTGCGTTCGG
This sequence comes from Pyrinomonadales bacterium, assembly GCA_038248245.1. GTDB lineage: Bacteria > Acidobacteriota > Blastocatellia > Pyrinomonadales > Pyrinomonadaceae > OLB17. Next base: position 8,679 of record JBBRUA010000059.1, read on the forward strand.
AATATTGACATCGGCGGCGTGGTTCAGCCAAAAAGCACCGCTTCGCGTGGTCCTTGGCGGCGAGACTCGCGACCAGTATTTGGCGCGAAATCTGGATTATTATCCGTTTTACCGGGCGATAAATCAGGACACCGCGACAGACGCGAAGATCTGGTTGATAAACATGCGGCGTGATACCTACAACATCGACCGGGCCGTCGTCTCGGACTATCTTTTCGAAGACTGGACGTTGCGAAAGATGCTTTGGGAATCGCGAAATACGCAGGAACTAAAGGGGAAGGCGTCGTCGTTAGGTGTGCAATATGTCCTGACCCGGCACGATTTTATTTTCGATTACGACCGCTCGTCTCTGGTTGATGACAAAAAACCGAGAGCCGAGAACGAGGCGAAGCTGAAGATCGCGAAAGATCTCATCCTCGGCCCGGCCGATCTGGTCTGGGCGGACAATAAATTTAGTTTGATAAAGGTTTTTTAGGAAGGGAAGTCGCCGCGAGGAGTTTCGCGGTAAAATATTTACATGGCAATCACGACAACCGTAATGCAGACACAATTTACGGAAAAATTTAGAGAGTTTTTGAAGACTGAGAACGATTCGTCGCTGAAAAAGCTACGCGAGGAAGCCTTCGCGGCGTTTTCATTATCCGGTTTCCCGACGATGGCGGACGAGGACTGGAAATACACGAATGTGGCGAAAGCAGTCAGTGGTGAGTGGTCGGTGGCCGGTGGTCAGAATGATGAGATCTCGGCTGACGATCTTGACCATCTTAAACGATTTAACATTCGGCGCAATGGTTTCACGGCATTGAATCTTGCGTTCGGACAGTTTCAGGCCATTCGCATCGAACGCGAGACGAGCGTTGCCGAGCCGATCGCATTGAACTTCGCGGCCGACGAAAACTCTGCAATATTTCCGCACGTTCTCATCATCGCCGCTGCCGGCAGCAAGGCGACGATCGTTGAAACTTACGGTTCGACGGCGAAAAGTTTTACGAATGTTGCCATTCAGGTGATCGTTGAGGAAAACGCGAACCTGACGCATTATCGCGTCCAACGCGACGCGCCCGAGGCATTCAATATCGGAACGACCGAGGTCTCGCTGGCGGCGGGCAGCCGTTACGATTCGACGAACGTCAATCTCGGGTCCGCGATCTCGCGGCATGATATTGACGTGAAATTTGGCGCGGAGGGCGGCGAGGCGTTCGTTGATGGTCTGTACATGCTAAATGGAACGCAGCATCACGACACGCACTCGATCATCGATCACCAACTGCCAAACTGCATTTCGCATCAAACTTACAAAGGCGTTCTGAATGACGGTTCGCGAGCGGTTTTCAACGGCAAGGTTCTCGTTCGCGAAAACGCCCACGGTACCGACGCCCAGCAGTCGAATAAGAATTTGCTGCTCTCAAACGAAGCCCGCGTCGACACGAAACCGCAACTCGAGATTTTCAACGACGACGTAAAATGCTCGCACGGAGCGACCGTCGGCCAACTCGAGGAAGAGGAATTGTTCTACCTCCTGACGCGCGGCCTGCCGCCGGTGCTGGCGAAAAATCTCCTTACGTACGGTTTTGCCGAGGAGATAATTAATAAGATCGGGATCGAAGCGATCAAAAAAGAACTTGACGAAGCCGTTCTGCATAGATTGAATACTAAATTAGAGGCATAAATTATGAGAGTAAGAACATCCGTTACATTGCCAAAGGAATTATTGATCAAGGTCGATGCTTTGACCGGAAAAACGAGAAAGCGGTCATCCGTAGTCGAGTCCGCGTTGATCGAATATGTCGCGAAAGAGAAGCCGGAGGATATAAACGGCCGAGACGTCGAGATAATCAATAGAAATGCGAATCTAATAAATAGACAGGTCGAAGAAACCTTGGAGTTTCAGGCAGAATGGTAAAGAGAGGAGATCTTTACAGGATTTCGAGGCCGACAAAGGCCGATCCGAAAAGTTTTCGGGTTTTTGCTGTTGCCGGCCGAAAGGCAGTTATTAAGTCAAAATATTCGACCGTCATATGCGCACCTGTTTATTCGAATTGTTTGGGCATAGAAACGGAAGTTGAGTTCGGGATCGACGAAGGACTTAAACATCATAGCTGTATTCGCTGCGATGAGCTTTATAGCCTTCACAAATCGGCCTTGACAAATTTTGTTGGAACACTTTCCGCGATCAAGTTACGGGAACTGAATACCGCGCTTAAGGTCGCATTAGCAATCGAGAATTAAAATGAAAGCAGTACAAACAATGAGCAATTGGGACGTTGAGAAAGTTAGAAAGGATTTTCCGGTATTGTCGCGTGAGGTAAATGGCAAGCCGCTGGTTTATTTGGACAACGGTGCGTCGTCGCAGGTGCCGCAGAGCGTGATCGACCGGACTTCGAAATACCTCTCGGAGGAACATTCGAATATCCATCGCGGAGTGCATTATCTGTCGCAGACCGCGACCAACGCCTACGAAGCGGCCCGCGAAAAGGTAAAACGCTTTATCAACGCCCGCGAATCGAAAGAATGCATTTTCGTGCGAGGCTGTACCGAAGGCGTCAATCTGGTGGCGAATTCGTATGGGCGAAAGTTCATCGGCGAAGGCGACGAGATCCTGGTGAGCCAGATGGAGCATCACTCGAACATCATTCCGTGGCAGGTAATCGCGGAGGAAAAAGGCGCCCGCGTAGTGATGATACCGATCAATGAACGCGGAGAGGTGATCATCGAGGAATACGAGCGGTTGCTCAATGAACGCACGAAGATGGTTGCGATCATCCACGTTTCAAACTCACTCGGCACCGTCAATCCGGTCAAGGAAATGATTGCGACGGCGCATAAAATGGGCGTTCCCGTGCTCGTCGATGCCGCCCAGAGCGTACCGCATTTCCCGGTCGATGTGCAGGACCTCGATGCTGACTTTTTTGTCTTCTCGGGCCACAAAATGTTCGCTCCCACGGGCATCGGCGTGATGTATGGCAAACGCGAATGGCTCGATCAGATGCCGCCGTATCAGACCGGCGGCGGGATGATCCGCACGGTTAGCTTCGAAGGTACAACGTACGCACCAATCCCCGACAAGTTCGAGGCCGGAACGCCAGCCATCGCCGCCGGTATCGCCCTCGGAGCGGCCATCGATTATATAAACGCTCTCGATTTCGAAGCCGCAGCCGCCTACGAGCTCGAATTGCTCGAATACGCGACGCAACGCCTCGGCGATATTCCCGAGGTCAAGATCATCGGCACCGCCGCCGACAAAGCGAGCGTTCTCTCATTCACCATCGAGGGCATCCACCCGCACGACATCGGCACGATCCTCGACCAACAAGGCATCGCCGTCCGCGCCGGCCACCACTGTGCCCAACCGGTGATGGAATTCTTTAATGTTCCCGCAACTGCCCGTGCCTCGTTCGCGTTTTACAACACCCGCGAAGAGGTAGATAAACTCGCCGATGCGGTGCAGAAGGTTATTGAGGTGTTTGCATGAAGCAGAAACGTGAGATGACAGCTTGGTACGGAAAGATCGAGGACGCTGAAAAGTATCCCGATGTGAAATACTGGCAGTCACAGCCCCACGAGGTAGTCTTTGACGTGGTGTGGGAGATGGTTGTTGAAGCCCATAAAATGAAGGGGGAAGATCTGAGTGAATCAAGACTTCAAAGATCTGTTGGCGGCTTTCATAAACGCGGGAGTTAGGTTTCTGATTATTGGCGGATATGCGGTGATCAGACACTCTGAGCCTCGCTATACGAAGGACCTGGATCTTTGGGTCGCTTCGGATGTAGAAAATGCCGA
>JBBRUA010000060.1:0-12242 GCA_038248245.1 Pyrinomonadales bacterium
CGGTATCTTCACCGCCGTCGCGAGTCTAGACGCAAGCTCGTGCATATCGGCAACACCGTCGCGGCCGACAAAATCGACGTTCACGTCGAGAATATGGGCACCTTCGCGCTCCTGCGATTTCGCGAGCGAGATCAGTCCGTCCCAATCCTCGGCGTCGAGCAGATCACGCATCTTTTTCGAACCCGAAGCGTTCACGCGTTCACCGACGATGAGGAACGAAGCTTCCTGCGTGTACGGCTGTTGAAAATATATCGACGAAGCCGACGGCGTGAGTTTGGCGTTTCGATCTTTCGGCGACATTCCGCCGACCCGCTCGATAACTTGCCGCAGATGTTCAGGCGACGTTCCGCAGCAGCCGCCGACAATATTCGCACCGAAATCCTTCGCAAAATGCTCGACCTGAGCGGCAAAACTCTCCGGCGTCTCGTCATAATGCTGCTTGCCGTCCTTAACCTCGGGCAATCCGGCATTCGGCAAAACGCTGATCGGGATCGGCGAATTTTCACACAGATAGCGGAAGCTGTCGGCCATATGTTTTGGCCCGGTACCGCAATTCATACCGATCACGTCGATCGGAAACGGTTCGAGTGCGGTCAGTGCCGCACCGATCTCCGTTCCATTTAGCATCGTTCCGAAGATCTCGATCGTCACCGACGCGATCACGGGCAGCTTTACTTTTTGCTGTTCAAAAAACTCATAAATTGCCGCGAGTGCCGCTTTGGTTTGCAACAGATCCTGGCACGTCTCGACCATCATCATATCGACGCCCCCGTCAAAGAGACCGCGAACCTGCTCGCGATAAGCGTCTTTGAGATCGTTGTATGTGATGTGCCCGAGCGTCGGCAATTTCGTCCCCGGCCCGATCGAACCGGCGACAAATCTCGGTTTATCGTACGTTGAATAATCGTTCGCCAGTCGTTTCGCTAACTGCGCCGCTTTTAAGTTGATGTCGTACGTCTTCTCAACGATCCCGAACTCGACCAGCACCACCTCGCTGCCGCCAAAACTGTTCGTCTCGATCACATCGCAGCCGACATCCAAAAACGCCGTATGAACCGCCTCGATCGCATCCGGCCGCGTGTAAAGCAGATTTTCCGAGCAATTCTCAAAGTTCGGCCCGCCCCAGTCGTCGATCGAGATATTCAAAGACTGCAAATACGTCCCCATCGCCCCGTCGAAAACGACGATTTTTTCTTTTAATAGATCGAGAAAATTGTTTGTCATTTGTCCTTAGTAATTTGTCATTTGTACCTATCTATCCAACGCAGGATGCGAAGGACGACTGACTGAGGACAAATGACAAAAATAAAAAAACTCTGTGCCAAACAAGCACAGAGTTCCCTTTAATCATTGCTGACACTCTTGCTGTTTAGCGGCTTATTTTACGTGGCCGCAAGTTGCAATAACTCACCACTTCGAAAACTTAATATGAACATTTCAACCCTAAAAAGTCAAAACTAACGGATCAATTCAACATCACAAAACGTCAGTTTCTTCCAGTTTTTATCGGCTGTCACCGCCGCTTTATTTCGAAGTGCCGCTAATCCCAAACAGCAGCGATCACCAAGCGACAAGCCTAAATGCTTGGTCAAAGGTCTCAGTTCCGCCGCCTTAATTGCTTGCTCGAAGTCGAGGTCGATGACATTGAGTTGTAGCAAATTAAACGTCATTACCGCACTTTTGAGATCAAACCCTCGCTCAAGGCTCTTTGATAATACCTCTGCAACATTTACGCTGCTGACAATGGCATTTGCAAAAAACTGCAATGCACGTTCGCTACCCTCCTCGCGATTGAGAACAGCAATGATCGCCGAAGAATCCAATACAAAACTACTCATTATCCGCTTCCCGACGTCTGTCGGCTATCAACTCGTCAACAAGGGAAACACCCTCAGGCACAAATTTTCTAAATAGTTCTTGAGCCTTTCGAATTCCTATTTTTTGGGAACTTATCGTTACCGATCCATCAACAAAAGATAGATTCACATCTTCGCCGATCTCAACACCTAACTGTTTACGCATTTCTGCAGGAATAACAATACGTCCGCCTTGCGTTACCTTTGCCCTTACAATCGTTTGCATAGTGTCACTTTCCTTACTTGATGGCAGTTTTCTATAATATGCCATATATCCAAAGATTACCATATTCGCTTTAAATGGAGCAACAGGATGTCACACATCTTTTCGCATGTTTTAGATTTTCTGCAAGAAATTTTTCGACGCTAGGTTCATAGGTCAAGCACACGCGCGAGCTTGTTAAAAAAACTAAACTTAGGAGATCAGAATGAAGAAATTTGTGTCCAGGAGCTTAATTGGTCTTCAGTAATAACCGGACGGGTTGCCCCACGGTCGCGTGTCAGTTTTTTTTAACCGCAAGACTTAAATCACTTCTACAAAGAAGGCCCGCGACATACGGGCCTTCTATCTTGTTTCTAACTTCTGTCTTCTTACTTCTACTTCCAATCATTTATTCGTCATGTACTTATACGCCATCGAGGCGATATCGTCGAGTGACGATCCGTCGCGGTCGCTGTCAAGCATATTCGAAGCCATGTCCATCATCGAGTTTCCCGATGACTGCTGCTGAGTTGGCTGCCCACCGCCGAGGAGACCGCCAAGCAAGCCTCCGAGGCCGTCTGCGCCGACGCCCTGTTCCTGCTTCTGCTTGCCGAGATAGCTCATGACGATCGGAGCGAGCATCATCAAGATCTGTGCGACTTGACCCATTCCGAGACCTGATTTTTGACTCACTTCCTGTGCGACCTGTCCCTGCGAACCGCCAAGAATATGCCCGAGAATGCCGCCTGCATCAGCTTGACGTGGTGGCGGAGCTTGTTCTTGCCCACCAAATATCATGCCGGCGAGTCCGCCGAGATTACCGAGAATGCCGCCGCCGCTGTGATCATTCTCTAGAGCGGTGTTGAGGCTTTCGGCTCCCTGTGGCGTCGAAGCGTTATTCGCCAGTCCGCCGATCAATGCCGGCAATGCCATTTGGATCGCCGTGCTGACCATCGAAGGCTCGGCACCCACATTCTGGCTGATCTCGTCGACCGCCTGAGTTCCCTTATCCTGTCCCAATAGATCTTGTAGTGAAAACATAATTTTAAACTCCTTTTGTATAGTGCGTTTGAATGTCGTTATAGTAACAAAATAAGATGACTGGACGCAACGAAAACACCGCACCAACCGCGGCCAAATATTACCGTCGATACCTGCCGATCCTCGTTGCGTTCGTCGCCCTAACGGCGGCTTTTTTCTCCTCCTGTTCAATAAGCGGCCGCGATCTAAAGCCTATTACGAATGTCTCGACGCTCGCGGGCATCGACGGACAGATCGGCGAGCCTTTCGGCATCGCTTCGAAGGACGGAGTTACCTATATTTCCGACGGCGAGAACGGTAAGATATGGCGCGCGGCAGCGGACGGAACGCTCACGGCCTTCGCGTCCGGCCTCGATACTCCTTCGGCGATCGCATTCGATAAGAACGGCGATCTCTTCGTCGCCGATAGCGGGTCAAATACCATCAAAAAGATTAACAATGCCGGAACGGTCATTACGATCGCCGGTGTCGAGGGAAAGTCGGGCTTCGCCGATGGAGAGGCTGGGGCGGTTTTGTTTAACGCACCCGTCGGAATTGCGGTCGGCGAGGACGGCAGGATATTCGTCGCCGACACTTATAACGACAAGATACGCGTGATCGAGAATGGGAAGGTTACCACGCTCGCCGGAAGTTCGTCCGGATTCGCGGACGGTATCGGAACTTACTCGAAATTCGATATGCCTGCCGGACTCGCTATCTGGCAAGGCAAGCTTCTCGTTGCTGATTCCGGCAATTATCGTATCCGCGTCGTCGAACCCGACGGAGTTGTCTGGACACTGGCTGGAAACGGCGAAAGCGACATAAAAAACGGTTCGCCCCTGAGCTCCGCACTGTTCCAGCCCATGGCGATCGCGGTAGATGCGGCCGGTTCGATCTACTTTGCGGACGGGAACGCGATCAGACGACTCGGTGGCATATTACCCGTGGTGGTGACGGTCGCAGACCAACCTCGCGGACTGCGGGACGGACATTTTAGTGTCGCCCGATTCAATCGGCCGTCGGGGTTAGCGTTCGACAGCAACGGCGATCTGCTGATCGCCGACAGCGAGAACCGCCTTGTTCGGAAGGTCTCCGCTGACAAATCCGGCCACGAACTCACTCGCGACGAGATAACCGCTAGACGCGACAAACCGGAAGAATTTCGCAATGCACAACCAGCCCGCTGGCCTTACGATCCACCAACCGCCAAACGCGACATCGCCGGCACCCTCGGCGAAGTTCGGGGCGAGGTTGTTGAGGGCAGCGACGACGTTTGGTTTCACAACGGCCTCGATGTCGCCGGTGCCTACGGCGAAACCGCTAGATTTGTTCGTACGGAAAAAGTCCTTAAGATCAACGCCGCCGAAAATTTTGGCACGCTTCGCGAACTGATCCGCATGCCCACAATGGGCTACATTCACATCCGCCTCGGGCGAGATTCGAACGGCACTTCATTCAGCGATCCTCGTTTTCAGTTTCAAACCGATTCACTCGGGAAGGTAGTAAACGTAAGGGTTCCTCGTGGATCGAAATTCGCAGCCGGTGACCGCATCGGCACGCTCAACCCAATGAATCATGTGCACCTCATCGCCGGACGCAGCGGTTCTGAAATGAATGCCTTAGACGCGCTGACCCTGCCCGGCATCTCAGATAGCAGGCAGCCGGTGATCGAGAAGGTAACGCTGACCGATAAAAATTGGAACGAGGTCGAAACCACATTCGGAAATTCGCGTATTAGACTTCGTGACCCAGTCAGAATCGTCGTCAGAGCCTATGATCAGGTTGACGGCAACTCCGAACGGCGCCGTTTAGGCGTTTATAGCGTCAACTATCAATTAATGCGTGACGATTCACCAGTTTTGTCCGGTGAAGGGATCAGATTCGACCGAATGCCGCCGAACGAGGGTGTAAAATTCGTTTACGGACCGAAAAGCCATTCAGGTGCCACGGGCGAAACGATATTCAATTACATCGCCACCAACTCGGTCGAAGGCGATAGTTACAAAGAAGGTTTTCTTGACGCCTCCACGCTCGACGCCGGACATTTCACGATTCGAGTTACTGCCGCCGATTATTTTGGCAACACGACGACAAAGGACATCTTTATTGAGGTAATAAAATGAAAAGACTTATCGCAACGATCATTCTCGGCCTTCTAGCGGTCAATGCCCTAACCACTTTCGCGAACGTGGGTCCGACTTCGATTCGCATAACTCCCGCGGCTCCGAAGTTCTCCGATGCCGAGCGACAGGGTGAACTTGCTAAACGCCGCGCAGCCGTAGCCGCCAGAATGGAAGACAACAGCGTGCTCGTCCTTTTCAGTGCGGAGCCCAAGCTTTATACGAATGACGTCAACTATGTCTTTCGTCAGGAAAACAATCTCTTTTACCTCACAAATTTGAAACAGGGCGGTGCAACGCTTGTTATTCGTAAATCGGGCGGTGCAGTTACGGAATCGATATTTCTGCCGAAACGCGACCCGCGGCGTGAGACCTGGAACGGGAAAATGTACGCCGACGAAGTCGCTTCGTCGATCTCGGGAGTTAAAACTATTGTGAACGCTGCGGATCGCGATGCTTTTTTGCAGACAATCCGCGATAAAAAAGAAACCGCGAAGTCGGTGTATCTGCTTTTACCTGAGAGCGAGATGGATGGGGACGGAATGCGTGAGTTTCGCGTTGAGAACGAGTTTGCGAAGCAGATCGCCGGCTATCAGGTCGTAAACGCACAACCGATCTTTGCCGAGCTTCGCCAGATCAAATCGCCTTACGAGATCAAACTTCTTCAGCATGCGATCGACATCACTATTGAGGCTCAAATGCGTTCGATGGCGACGGTCGGCCGGGCATCGATGGAGTACGAGGTCCAGGCCGAGGTCGAATATACATTTCGGCGAAGGAATGCAGATTTCTGGGGCTATCCGTCGATCGTCGGATGCGGTCCGAACGCAACCACGCTTCACTATGAAGAAGCGGCTGGTGCGGTCACGAAAGGCGATCTGCTATTGATGGATGTCGGTGCCGAGTACGACCATTACACTGCCGACGTTACGCGTACATATCCGGTGAACGGCAAATTCACAAAAGAACAGGCCGAGATCTACCAGATCGTTTATGATGCGCAAGAGGCCGCGGCGAAGGTTGCCAAACCCGGAGCAACAATGCAGCAGCTTAGCGAAGCAGCGAACACCGTGATAAAAGACGGCCTTTTCCGGCTCGGTCTGATCACCAGCAAAACCAACAGTGAATATCGTCTCTGGTACATGCACGGCCTCGGCCACTGGCTGGGAATGAACGTCCACGATGTCGCATCGACCAACACTTTGAAACCGGGAATGACCTACACCAACGAACCCGGCATTTATATTCGCGAAGACGCTCTCGACTACCTGCCCGACACGCCCGAATCCAGAGCATTCGCCGCCAAAGTCCGCCCGGCGTTCGAAAAATACAAAAACATCGGAGTTCGCATCGAGGACGACATGTTGATAACCGATACCGGTGTCGAATGGATGACCAAAAACCTGCCGCGTTCGATCGCGGATATCGAGGCATTCATGGCTTCGGCTCCAAAACAGGTCACGCTCAGCCAGAAAGTACGTCTTACTCAGGCGAATAATATCTTTCTGAACGCAGCGTCTAATTAAAGTCCTCTTCATTCATCGGAAAGAGGAGCGGTCACCGGTCCGCTCTTCTTTTTCCCTTTGACTCTCGCCCGAAAAAAAGATACACAAATCATTGCGGATTAATACATTTTGGCGAAAATCACTGAAAACAAACTAGAGAGCGACGCTTCCCTGCCGTTCATTATCGTCAACCCGAAATCGGCATCCGGCTCGACCCGTGACAAGTGGTCGGCGACTGCGAGCGAATTCCGCGCCCATTTTGGTCCGTTTAGCGTGGCGTTCACAAAAAGTCAGGGCGACGGCATCGATATCGCCGAGCGAGCTGCAATTTCCGGCCATAAATTTATCATCGCCTGCGGCGGCGACGGAACGATCAACGAGGTCGCAAACGGCATTCTGCGTTCAGGCGTCGATGCCGAACTCGGAGTGCTGCCGTCCGGAACCGGAGGCGATTTTCGCCGAACGCTCGGGTTGCCGCTGAACAATCGCGAAGCCGCCGTTGCTCTGCGCGACGGAGAAACACGCACGATCGACGCCGGAAAGATCACGTTTATCGGTCACGACGGCATTGCCACGAGCCGCTATTTTCTGAATGTCTCGTCGCTCGGGCTCGCGTCGTCGATCCTCGAACGAGTCAAATCCGCGAAGGTTTTCGATTGGTTGCCGATCGATTCGATCCGCGGCCGTGCCAATTTTGCCTTTTCGACACTTCAGGAGATCTTCGGCCTCGATCCGATCTCGATCCGAATAAAGATTGACGACGGCAACGAACGCACGCTCCAAACCGTCAATTTCTGCGTTGCAAATGCACGCTATTTCGGCGGCGGAATGATGATCGCACCTGACGCCAAGCTCAGTGACGGGCTGCTCGACATCGTCAATATCGGTGACATCGGCACCGCTAAGATCATCCTCAACGCTCATACTCTCTATCGCGGCACTCACCACAAACTCAAAGAGGTCAACGGCTCCACCGCGAAAAGGATCGAAGTGTCTGCCATGAACGCCTCAGACGACATTCGCATCGAGACCGACGGCGAACTTCCCGGAAAGCTTCCTGCGACCTACGAGATCGTTCCAAATGCGATCCGCATCCGCATTCCCCGAAATCGCTGATACGGCTCCCAAATCCATTCTTTGGGAATCGACGGCGATTCCCAAGATGAGGACGCAGGCCAAACAGCTTGCTTTGAAGCTTCTCGCGAATTAAGATAAGGCACTGCCTATGTCACAGTCATTTATTAAGATGCTGATTTCGGCGCTCAATGAGCGTCCGGATAAGATTGCCATGCGCGTCGTCGGAAATGACGACGAGGTCTATACGTTCGAGCAAATGCTTAGCAAGATCCGCTCGGTCGCTTATCGACTAAAAGCGGAAAACGTTGCCCCCGGTGACCGCGTCGCCCTCATCGGCGAAAACCATCCGTCGTGGGCGATCGCCTACCTCGGTACGCTTTACCACGGAGCCGTCTGCGTGCCGCTCGACCCGCACGGCGAGATCGAGACTTTAACCAATTTTATTGAGAATTCCGATGCCAAGGTGGCATTCCTCTCGCCGGATCAGATGGAACGCTTCGCCGAGATCGAAGGGCGTTTGGCCAAAAAGATACCGGCCGCTGTTTGGACAATGGAAGGATCGTCGAACGGTTTTCAGAAATTTGAAGATTGGTCATCGACCGAATTCCCCGAGAGTTTCGCGAACGAAATTCCAACTCCCGAGGGCGATGATATCGCCCTGCTTATTTACACCAGCGGAACGACCGGTACCCCGAAAGGCGTTCCGCTAACGCATGGAAACATCGTTGGCGAATTGTCCGGCGTCAACGACGTTCTCAAACTCTCTGACAAAGAGCGGATCCTGAGCCTTCTGCCGCTTTTTCACGTTTATTTACAGATCGTTAATCTGTGGGTGTCGACGACTTTTGGTCCGCAAGTGGGATATTTGAAAGAATTGACCCCTTCGGAACTGAGCGAATCGATGAAGACGTTCAAACCGACGATCCTTACGACGGTTCCGCGGCTTTGGTACATATTTCACAAAAAGATCTTTGATGCCGTGGCTGCCAAGCCGAAACCGGTCCAGCTTCTGTTTCGAACGATGCTCAAGATCAACGGTTTTGCTCGAGATGTCCTGAAAGTAAACTTAGGCAACAAACTCTTCGGTGCGGTACACGAATCCTTCGGCGGGAATTTGCGAATAGCGATCTCGGCCGGGTCGAGGTTTGACAATGCCGTTGCACAAGATTTTCATCGTCTTGGATTTACCATTATCCAAGGCTACGGTCTGACCGAAACAAGCGGAGCCGCAACCGCGACGCCCGAGAACGACAATCGCGTCGGGTCTGTCGGCAAACCGATGAAAGGTGGCGAGATAAAAATCCTCGACCCGGACAAAGACGGCGTCGGCGAGGTTCTCATTCGCGGAACCATGGTTTTCAAGGGATATTTTAATAATCCCGAGGCAACTAAGGATTCGTTCACCGACGACGGCTGGTTCCGCTCCGGCGACCTCGGCAAGATCGATTCCGACGGCTTTTTATATATCGTCGGCCGCATCAAAGACGTAGTCGTGTTGCCCTCCGGCAAAAACGTCCATCCCGAGGATCTTGAGGTTCAATATCTCAAATCCCCGATGGTTGAGGAACTCGCCATCATCGGTGTCGCCGACGCCAGCGAAGCTCGTGCCGGTGCTGAGAAACTCGTTGCGATCGTCGTTCCTGATTTCGCCTATCTGAAGGCAAACGGTATAGCCAATTCGAAAGAAGCGATTCGTCATAATCTCGACTCTCTCGGGCGCGAATTGCCCGAGTATCAACGCGTCCGCGACTACATTATTCGTGTCGAGCCTCTGCCGCGAACGGCGACGAACAAGATCAAGCGTTTCCAGCTTAAAAAAGAGGTCGAGTCCGGTGAGATCGCGACCGAAACCAAAAAGCTCGATACCTGGAAAATGTCCGACGGCGACACCGCCTTGCTCTCGAGCAACACCGCAAAGGCTGTAATTGCCGCGATCAAACAAAACTCGAAGGACGTCGATACGATCCATCCGAATATGAATCTCGAGATCGATCTCGGTCTCGACAGCCTCGGCCGTGCCGAGACGTTCGCCGCTCTCGAACAAGCGTTCAGCACCGAGTTCGCCGGTGAGGAAGCCGCTCAGGCCCTGACCGTCGCCAATGTGATCGAACTTGTCAACAGTCACGTCGGCGCCGACGCCGAATCCGGCGAAGTTGATCTCAACTGGGGCAAGATCGTTCGCGAAGCCGACGGCGAATTCCCCGAGATCCGTTCTGTTCTTCAGGATCGTCCGATCTTCTCCGTGTTCGCCTTCGCGTTTTACAAAGTGTTCTGGCTGATCTTCAAGATTTTTCTCCGCGTCGAAGTAAAAGGACTCGAAAACCTTGAAGATGCGCAGAAGAATGCACAAACCCGCACGTTAGTAGGGACGGAACGCGAAGATGGCAGTGCTTCCGCGCCACCGTCGTTCATCATTTGCCCGAATCACCAAAGTTTTCTCGATCCGTTCGTGATCTGCTCGAACTATAATTATTCGCTTTTCAAAAACACATTCCATGTCGGGGCGAGTGAATTTTTCACGAACGCACCGATGCGTTTCATCGCGCGGATGCTTAATGTTGTTCCGGTTAATCCAGACACCGAATTGATGCGTGCGATGAAGGTTTCCGCGATCGGACTCAAACACGGCAAAGTGCTAAATATTTATCCCGAGGGTGAACGAGCTTTCGACGGAGAGCTGCACGACTTTAAAAAGGGTGCGGCGATCCTCGCGACCGAACTCGACATTCCCATCGTTCCGATCGCCGTCGACGGCCTTCAGAACGTCTGGGCCCGAAACTCTAACCGCATCCGCCTGGCAAAAGTGAAAATAACCATAGGCAAACCGATCTACGCGAAAGATGTTTTGTCCGGTATCGGATACGCTCCCCTTACATCCGAAACGCAACCGTCCACCGATGTAAAAATCGCCGAAGATCAGTACGCATTAGTTACGAGCTACCTAAAACAATCCATCTCCGACATGATCGATGAGATGCGAAAAAAAATAGGGCCGAGCTGAAAGTGAGTCCAAGTAACCGAGGCCTTTCGAACAAAACGGCAAGTTGCAATCGTGAGAAAGAACTTTCTAACAATCGCTTACATCTATATGCCGAAAGTTTTGATTACGTTTTTGTTCACTAACCGAACGCTCGCATTTCGTTCATAGATCGAGCGTTTTGATTTTTAATCCGATTAGGCGAAAATAAGACTCATAATTGCAGTCTTTTAATTTTGTGTTCTGCGATATCACGAGCTTTCACGAGAGGAGTATTTATGCGTACCAAAATGTTTTTCGCGATTGTTTCGATAGCTATTTTTTCGATCGTTTCGTTCGGTCAGGCTCCAACACCAACGCCGACAGAACTTGCGAAATACATAACGGATAACTACACGAAACGCGAAGTAATGGTGCCGGTGCGTGACGGCGTTAAGCTTTTCACCTCGATCTACGAACCAAAAAACAAGTCGCAAAAATATCCGATCTTACTTAACCGAACTCCATACACAGTCGGCCCGTATGGCTCGGATAAATTCCGAACGAGTCTCGGCCCCGATGCGTTGTTTGCCAAGGAAGGTTATATATTTGTCAATCAGGACGTCCGCGGGCGATGGATGAGTGAGGGCAAATTCGAAGATGTCCGGCCGGACATCGAGAACACTGACAAAACAAAGATCGACGAATCCACCGACACTTACGACACGATCGAATGGATGCTCAAAAATATCGACAACAACAACGGCCGCGTCGGAACCTACGGTATTTCGTATCCGGGCTTTTACACCTCGGCGGGATCGATCGATTCGCACCCGGCTCTGAAAGCATGTTCACCGCAGGCACCGGTCAGTGATTGGTTCACCGGCGACGACATGCATCACAACGGTGCTCTATTCCTAACGCAGAATTTTTCCTTTTTCACCGGCTTCGGTCAGGAGCGACCCGTTCCAACCGACAAGCCCGACTACATCAAACCGTGGAAAAACGCTCGCCCGGCGGATAGCTATAATTATTTTCTAAAAGTCGGCGGCCTCAAAGAGATCGCGGACGAATACGAAAAGAACATGGGCGTCCGTATTAAGTTTTGGGATGAAATGATGCAGCATCCCAACTACGATCAGTACTGGAAGGACCGCAATATTCTGCCAAAACTTAAGAATATCGGTTGTGCGACGATGACGGTCGGCGGTTGGTACGACAACGAAGACCTCTACGGAGCCCTCAAAACGTACGAACACATTGAACGCCAAAACCCCGGAATTTTCAACGTTCTGGTCGTCGGTCCCTGGGATCACGGCGGGTGGTCGCGAAGTGACGGCGACTGGCTCGGAACAGCCTATTTCGGTCAAAAGACCGGCGAATACTACCGATCGAAAATCGAAGTTCCCTTTTTTAATCACTTCCTAAAAGATAAAGGCGACATCTCGGCGATCAAGGAAGTAAATCTTTTCGATACGGGAGCGAACGAGTGGAGGAGTTTCGACA